>NZ_AQPL01000494.1:0-10074 GCF_000395345.1 Cupriavidus sp. WS
CACAAAATTCCTGACACGTCCGCCGCCACGGTAATGTGCCAAAGCGGCGGTGCGCATCCCAGAGTCCACGGACGGTACCAGGTACTGCCACCGAATGATTACCGACTATGCACATGTCTGGCACCACTTCCCCCGTATCGTCAAGATACATATCGTGTCGCGCATTCGCAGGAGCGCATTCGCGATAGTCGAGGAAGTACGGCAAACCGTCGCAATGGATATTCATAAACCCGCCACCACCGATATTTCCCGCTTCCGGATAAGTAACGGCCAGCACGAATGCCGCCGCGACTGCGGCGTCAATAGCATTGCCGCCTTCGGCCAGTACGGCCCCAGCCTCGTTCGCACTGTGGACATCGGGGGCCGCTACAGCGGCCGCCTTCAGCGTTGCCAGTGTCTGCGCCCTGGCTCTCTGCTGCTGCATATCCTTGGTCGCATCAAGAGCCTGCATGTCTTGCTCGGACACGTGCGGAACCGGCTTCGTGTTGGAAGTTTCCATACTGAGGCATGTCTGGATGAAATGATTGGAGAGGATCGCATTAGCCGAACATCGCCTCGGAAAAATGCGCGGTGTGCAGCGGCGATGTGGCGGTACCCAGAAACACGCTCGGACGGTTCGGGTGATAGGCCAGGTGCATCGGGTGCTCACGGCACTCGATCGCATCGATCACAGCCTGCGCGATTTCCGGTGCCTGTGCGAATCCGCCGGTATTGTGGCCTCCCGTGATAACGCAGCACCCACCCTGCGCGCCGGGCAGAATCTCGAATACGCCAAGACCTGACGAGGTCCAGGGACGTACGCAGTATTTGAAATTGTCCCGCAGCGTACCTGCCTCCTCCGCTGCGCGGTACGACGCTGGGAAGTACTTGGTCGCAGTGTCGACGAGTCCCTGGTAGATCTTCTGCAACAGATCACTATCGATGTTGCACGGATCGATTCCGGTATGGCCATATCCTGATCCGATTACCAGAATCGGCCTGCCGCCCTCATCCAACGCTACCGTCACGTTGGCGTCCTCCGTGATGTGCCCCCTTCTAGCCAACTTCAACGAATGCCTAAGATCAGGCTCGATGTTTGGAATCCGCATCCAAGCGCCAAGTACGCCGTGAATCTTCTCCTTCGTTTCAGTGCCAGTCAGGAGCGCGTCGCCATATGCACCGGTCGACAGCACGTAGTGATCGGCCTCCAGCAGTTCGCCGTCGATCTGCACACCACGGACAAGCTGCGATTGGTCCAGCACAATTCGCTCCGCGCCGCGTGCCCATGTGAACTCGGCACCGTGTGCGCTCAGGCGCTGTAGCAGTTGTCGAGCGAACTTGTGCGAATTTACTGTAAAGCCCACCACATGGATTCCGCCGGCGATATGACCTCCGCGCACGGCGTCGGCCAGCGCAGGATGATCCCGCGCGATTTCCTGCGGAGTCAGCACGGACCGAGTGGCGCCGATGCGATCTTGGCGCAGCACTGCAGCCTTAAAATGCGACTTTTCCGAGTAGAGCCGTAAGATACCTTCACGCAGCATCGCAGCTGTGAATAGCTCCGGATCGCGCTCGATCCAGCGCATCCACTTCGGATAGCTCGCGCGGGTTAGCGCGAAGATGTCGTCGTTGTACTTGTCTGCCAGCCAAGTGGGAATACCCTCAAACTCCCTGACCCAGCGCAGCTCGTTTTCTGAGAGCGACTCCTGCCAGCGAACGTTCCATCCAAGCTCAGTCACATTGCGTCGAAACAGATTATTCATGGTCAGGGACACCTGTCGGTCGTTGTAGTTGTCCATTTCTGACAATGTGAACATCCGCGCGTCATCACCGCCGTGACTGCAGCCATAGGATGTCCACGGCTCCGCAACGCGCGGGTCCGGGCGGGCGTCGATGAAATGGACGGCGTAGCCCTCCTGCTGCAATCTGTAGCCTGATATGAGATTGACTAGCCCCGCCCCGACCAACAGGATCTTCCTGCGACTGTCGAACCTGATTGGCGACGCCGTTCTGACGCCGGCGAATTTCGATCGCAACATCTTCCG
This sequence comes from Cupriavidus sp. WS, assembly GCF_000395345.1. Lineage (NCBI taxonomy): Bacteria > Pseudomonadati > Pseudomonadota > Betaproteobacteria > Burkholderiales > Burkholderiaceae > Cupriavidus > Cupriavidus sp. WS. The sequence goes on from NZ_AQPL01000494.1 coordinate 2,025, forward strand.
AACCCAGCGTCCCTCGAGCAGACTGAACGCATTCAAGTAAGCGTCGCCCAGGGACGCCCCGGCCGCCTGAAGCGCTACTTGATTTCCCACTTCGATTTCACCTGCAGGCGCATAGTCGAGCAAGTCCTGAGCATTCGGATCGGGAACTAAGATGCGTACGACAAAAACGGTTGATGCACGCGCGGCAGCCCATTCATCAACGACCCTCCTAGGGACAGGACCGATCGAAATCAACGCGTCTACCCCGCTCTCGACGAGTGTGCGTGCCAGCATGTCCTGACTCTTGTTCAACAAATCGGGGCGATACACAACGTTGTCTGCAAGCAGAGAATCCTGAAGCGGTTTGTCCAACAAATCTAGCAGCAGTATCTTCATGGTGGTATCCGATGGAATATCTTTCGATGATCACGGATGGCGTGATGGCATCTCCAATTTTCTGGTTTCAGGCCTAGACCACGTCAGCCGTTCTGCCGAAATCCAAATAGCGTCAACAGATAAACATAGATAATCATCATGCCGATAGTGCAGAATCGCCAGTTCGACATATAGCTGGTGTCGCGGCTTGACACGTGAAGGCTCGTTGCGGCGAGAATCGCGCAGATCGATACCGGGGACATCAGATTGGACATCACGAACATCGATGTCCAGGCGAGATATTGGATATACGTCGGTCCCAATACACTTGAGTCCACCAGCGGAAAGAAAATACCGAATAAAATCATGGGGTGTACGCCCAATATTGTCACAACAGGCAGCACGGAAATCAGCAGTACCGCGATCACGTAGGGGTTGCCTAGCCATGCACGTACGGAATTTGGCAGGTGTGTAGCTAAGTCAAAATGACCGATCGTGAAGATCAGTAGGCTGGACGCCGCAAGAAGCAGTAGTTCCGGCGCGATACCGTCTATGCTCTTTGGCACCTCCTTCGCCACCGTCTGCGCCACCTTGCCGCCCGCCAGCACTACCGATTCGATGCAGTACCCGATCATCATCGCGAACGCAAATGACCAGGTCAAATTGCGTGTCATCACGTAGATGAATGTGCCTGACGCAGCCATAACCGCCACAAGCAAAAAAGGTTTGAACTTGCCGATGATGCGAGACCCGCCACCGATATCAGCAATTTCAAGACGCGGCGTCAACGATCCCGCGACAATGAATAGTGCAAGCGGCGTGCCGACCAGTAGCACCGAACCAGTGTCCAATTGCGGGATCGCCGCTGCAATTGATGCCGACGCCACCGTCGTCGGAAGGATAAACATCGATGCACACAAGGATCGCATCGTTATGCGCGAGATACTCAGCCTGTTCTTCACCTGCGGCCCACACACTGTACCTATTAGCGAGATCGCACCCAGGCTGGTGAACAGGGTGAGCACCATCGTGGCTAACGCCACACGTGCGGTATTCAGGGGACCGGCCGGCGGTTTGACCAGCCTGCTGCTGACAAGCGAGGAAAGGCCGGATCGCGTCATGCTATGCCGAAAGATCGAAACACCTGCGAGTAGGCACATTACCGGTGCGAAGCGGCCCATCGCCTCCAGCAGTTGTGGCGTGTCAACCAAATTGACAAGCGGCGGAATGCAGACCGTGAACATGCCCACTGCGTACCATAAAGTCTGCTTCTTGCAACTCTCCTTTGATAAACATAGGATGGCGATCGGAATGCATATGATCACCCCGAGATTCGATGCAATCTTCGGTAGCACCGCGGAAAACGACGTCGCTGCAAGCAGCAGTGTCGATACCAACATCAGCGCACTAATTTTCTGCCAACCATGCAGCATATTCATCCTCCCGTGGTGTCAGATGGATTGCAGAAACTCTGTGAGCAGATGCGGTTCGGTTACCATCGGATCATGTCGCGCGTCCAGCTCTCGCCAGATCCAGCCTGACTGCGAGCGGATATCTTTTTTGAGCTTCGCGAGCGGTGCGAACGAATGAGCGACACAGTCGACGTACATACGCGGCACACCGTTCCCGAGGGGGTTCTGGATATGGAATCTCTCCTGGTATGGACCGACCGGATGCGATGTCAGTAAAGACCCGACCCACGCTTTGTCTTCCTCGGTATCGATGCCGTAGCTGCTAAGTGGGGGAGGCGGAATTGCAACTCCGTTGCCCTCTCGTGCGACCTGCTCCAGCCGCTTCCTTGTGATTTCGGCTGGCTGCGCCTCGAACGCTGACACGCCGTTTGGTACCACGAGCGCATCGAGATAGATGAGTGTCCTGAGCGTCTGTGGGATTCGGTCGGCCACGCCACTAATGATGAGGCCAGAAAAGCCACTACCGACCAGGACGACATCACTAAGTCCCTCGTACTGAATGTGGTTGACGATGCTTGTAATATGAGTGGTGAGATCAATTTCCCTGGACAAGAGATGTTTGGCCTCACCGACCCCCGGCAATGTCGGCGCGGACACGTAGTGCCCTGCCGCGCGCAGTTCAAGGGCGACCTTTTTCCAACACCAACCGCCATACCATGCGCCGTGAACGAGGACAAACGTCTGAGCTTTCGATATCCTCGGTGAGCCTTGCGCATTGACCTGCTGTGTGGCCAGCGCACCCATTGCGAGGCTCAGTGCCCCAATGTTGAATTTGCGACGATCCATTTTTCCGATCTCCTATCAGGCTACGGCAACGTTGGGCGATTGATCTTCGCCGTGGCATACTGCGATGTCATCTACCATTGCGATAACCGCACGCCCTGCGTCCTGGAGACCGCGGGAGTTTGAATACGGCCGCGGTAGCACGTAGGTGTAGAAGTGAGCGCCCTCCACTACATAGCCGAGGGCCCAGAGATTCCGAATTACTTCGCCATCGCGTTGGATCACATTCACTTCGGGAGTGATATCGATACCGCTCGGCTTGAATGCGCCGTTTCTAAACGGCGTAATAGCGCCGGATGCGATCATGCTTCTAATCAACGGAGATGGACTTGCTTCAGGTTCAAACAGATCGACCTTGGCGCGGATCAACACATCGAATGCCTCGCTTGCCGGGTGCCCGAACCTGTCAGTCGACAATGTAAAGCGCTGGTTTTTCTCGTCATAACCAAGTTCGGGCTTGGGACCGAAGAATGTCAGAATCCCTGCATCGATGAGAGCAAGCATCTCCATGTTCCGCTCCTTGGGTGGCCCGCTTGCAATTCGATTGCTGATGGAGCACCAGTAGGACAGGAAACGCTGGTGTGATGCGGGTGTCAGTCGGCAGTAGTCCACCGCGTGCCGAATGTTGTCGCGGATATCTCTGAGTATGTCCGCTGCTGCCTTGCGCGGGTTGTCCACATTTCCGCCGAAGCAATCGGCGATGTCCTCGACCAAGTGCTGGCGGATGAAATTTTTGTATTCTTTTTGGTCGGCAAATGTGAGGTGCTCGGCGGGCACCATCAGTAGGTCAATTGCCGCGTCGACTTCCGGCTCAACCTGATAGGTGGTCGGGTCGGCCCACTCGCCGGAGACTGAGCTCGAATACACATAGGCCATTTCCTTCTTGAGCGTCGGCCACAAGTCACGATCGAAATCGAGCTGCGCGTTGCCGCGGTCAATCTGGTTCTTCGAGCAGCACGCATCTACGAAATCACGCGTGAAGAACTTCGCCTTGTACTGACCATATGTGCCCTTCTGGTTCACTGCTCGCCCGCCAGCCGGTAGACCTTGGCGCGAAAACATGGTGATTCGCGGCTCTCGCCCACAGGGAATGTAGCGATACCGATCAAAGGACAATTTCTCGAAACGACCGCCCAGCCCGATCGTCAACGCCGAGATTGCGTCCGCTGCCGTAAGCCCGGTCCCGCAAATTGCAACCTTTGCCTGCGCGCTGATGGAATTTAGCGACGAGATCGGATATGGAGTTCTGAAATACGCCATATGACTGTTTCCGGCCCTGGCCGAGACCACCCAGTTCTCCACTTTGCGGTCGAACGAATCCTTGCCGCCTAGACTGTGCCCCATTGTCATGAAAACATAGTCTGCGTCGATCTTGAATCCACCTTCGAGAGTTACGTCAATCCGATTGTCAGCAACCGGGCTGATATCGACGGCAGCCCTGCGATGATTGATCACGTTGACATAGTCCGGCATATCTTCGAGCAGTTGGTCGTACACCCAGGTCAGGTACTCCCCGAGCACTGCGCGCGGCAAATAGGTGTTCTCTTCCACTGGCTCGCCCTCGTCGGAAATGACAAAGCGACTGCCTAGCTTCTTATAGCCCCGTTCATGTGCCCACTCTAGAAAGGACAGGCCGGGAAGTACTGGGCCGGAGTCAACAACGGATTCATCGCAATACATCGTGATCTGGGCGGCAATGGTATTCACCAGCAGATGCTCGGGTTGACTCCACTCATGGATACCTTGCCCCGGCGTCGACGGATCGACCAAGTGCAAATCCATTCCCGTACCCAGTCTCCTTTCTGAGAGCACTGCGCGCAATCGCTCGAGCACCGTCAATCCTCGTTGCCCCATACCAACAATGACGACATTAATATTCTTCATATTCAATCCCAGACCGTTTGATCACCGCATATAACGCCCCAAGGCAGTCGACACAAGCAGTCACTCGTGACCCATAAAATAGCCACCAGCAACATAGCGATCGCCGGAATAACTTGTATAAATCGCTGCAAATCCGACTGCTCGAATGGAGTCTACTTTCCTCCAGCCACAGATATATAATTAATATTTTTTATAATCAATTCTATTTTCTTGAATTAGTTCACAAAAAAATATAGAAAAGAGATACTAATCATCCCAATGTATTTTTTTGGGTGAAATCAAGCAGACATGATGTGTGCGGCATAAGGGAGGGACGTCAAGTGGATCTAAGGGCACTACAGATTTTCAAAGCGGTGGTTGACGAAGGCGGCGTGGCACGCGCCGCCGAGCGTTTGCATTGCGTGCAGTCGAACGTCTCCATACGCATCCGGCAACTGGAAGACATGCTCGGCACACGTCTTTTTGAACGCGTCGGCAAACGTTTGACAGTTACGCCTCGCGGAATGGTGCTGCACAGTTACGCGGGGCGCCTACTGCAACTCGCAGACGAGGCGAGGCAGGTTGTGAGAGGGCCCGGAACACCAGGTGCGGAGTTGCGCATCGGCGCGACAGCGACGGCCGCAATACAGCATTTGCCGGGGCCACTGACCGACTTCCATCGTTCTCATCCCACGGTCCAACTGCATGTCAATGTGGCCACCACCGACAGCATTGTGCGTGACGTCCTTGCGCAGGATCTCGACATCGGCATCATCATCGGAGCAATGTCGCATCCTGATTTGCAGCAGGTTGAGATCGACGACGACGAGCTAACCCTGGTGACCAATTGTGGGCGCCGCCTGCTTCGTTCCGCGAAGGATCTGGCCAGCACAATATTGATCGGGTTTCCCGAGGGTTGCTTCTACCGTGACAACTTACTACGCTGGATGGCGGAAGCAAACATCCCGGTTCATCGCACGCTTGAGTTCGAGACTACCGAGGCCGTCGTCGGCTGCGTCGCTGCTGGATTGGGCGTCACACTCATGCCAAGCGCGATCATTGAAAATCTTGGGTCCAAGCATCGGGTTAAGTGCCACCCGTTTCCAGGAAAGTACAGACGTGCCCAGACCATGATGATTTGGCGCAATGACTGCCAGCATCAAGCCAAATGCCGCTGGCTCGCAGAAAGCTTCCTTGACCGCCCAGTCCTACCCCATGCTTTTCACGGTCAGCACGGGGCATTGTTGCCGGTGACACCTTAGTGCCGTTTCATGTGACTCTGGCACCGCTGTTCGCAAGTAAGCAATCGTCGTGGGTTTTGCCCGCATCGGCATCAAGACCGCGGCGCCTCGTACAGGCGCATGCCACGCGACAGTGATGTGCTACGGACCGAGCCGGACCCATGCGCGCCCAAGACACTTTCTCCACGACCTGCTTAGTGGCTGTTTCAAAATGAAGCGAAGCGGTCCTGGCCAAGCGCACGGCCGCAGACAGTACAAGCGATACGGCAAGGCTGTGCAACGACGCCAGATTCTTTTTGAAACGACCAAGAAGTGTGAAAAGATGCACTTTTATCTCCATAACCAACGGTTCAGCGGAAGAAGTTCAACATTTCCTCCGCGACGGCGATAGCAACCCCACTTGTCGGCGACCGGCACCTCGCCCAATTGCAGGCAAGACGGCGCGAAATCGGGGAACGGCAACATATGCATCGGGATACCGCGGGATAAACCCCACAGCCCGTTGTTGTCGATGATGGATACCTCCGGAAGACGGCCGCCCACGCTATCCGCCCAAGCGCAGTTGACGCAACTGAATTGCATCAGTACCGGCGCTATGGTTAAATCGGCCCATGAGCAGCAGCCCCACCCCCAACCTGGCCGCGCCGGCCCCCGGCATGACGCCGGCGGCGGCCACCCTGGACGCCGCCCACGAGCGCCTGCGCGAGCTGGGCGCCCGCGTCACCCAGCCGCGCCTGGGCATCCTGGCCTGCCTGATGGAGAGCAGCGAGGCGCTGACCCACCAGGCGGTGATCGACCGCATGCCGGCCGACGGCGAGGCGGTGGACCGCGTGACCGTCTACCGCGTGCTGGACTGGCTGGTCGAGCAGGGCCTGGCGCAAAAGCGCGCCGGCCACGACCGCGTGTTCCGCTTCAGCCTGGTCGAGCACGAGGCCGCGCGCGCGCAGGCGCACCGCCAGCACAGCCATTTCCATTGCAGCCGCTGCGACCGCACCTTCTGCCTGGACGGCGCCAGCGTGCCGGCCCAGGCCGCGCCCAAGGTGCCGAGCGGCTTCGCCGTGGAGCACGTGGAACTCACCGTCAACGGCGTCTGCGCCGAATGCGGCGCGCACACGACCGGGCGCGGCCAATGAACGCCCGCGCCGCCCGGCACATGCCGCCGGCATCACCCCAATCACACCGGCCCCGCGCACGGCAGGCCTGCGGTATTCCCTTCCCGGAGAAACAACAATGTCCAAACTGACCCCGGTCACCATCCTGACCGGCTTCCTCGGCAGCGGCAAGACCACCTTGCTCAAGCGCATCCTGAACGAGCAGCACGGCATGAAGATCGCCGTGATCGAGAACGAGTTCGGCGAGGAAAACATCGACAACGAGATCCTGGTCCAGGATGGCCGCGAGCAGATCGTGCAGATGAGCAACGGCTGCATCTGCTGCACCATCCGCGGCGACCTCGTGGCCGCGCTGTCGCAACTGATGACGCAGCGCGACGCCGGCGAGATCGGCTTCGACCGCGTGGTGATCGAGACCACCGGCGTGGCCAACCCCGGCCCGGTGGCGCAGACCTTCTTCATGGACGACGAGATCGCCTCGCGCTACCTGCTCGACGCCGTGATCACGCTGGTGGACGCCAAGCACGCCAACCTGCAGCTCGACAAGCAGGAGGAGGCGCAGCGCCAGGTGGGCTTCGCCGACGCCATCTTCATCACCAAGGCGGACCTGGTGGACGAAGCCGACGTGGCCGAGCTGCGCCACCGCCTGCTGCACATGAACCCGCGCGCGCCGGTGCGCACGGCGCATTTCGGCGAGGCGCCGATCGAGACCATCTTCGACCTGCGCGGCTTCAACCTGAACGAAAAGCTCGAGATCGACCCCGATTTCCTGCGCGCCGAGGCCGAGGAACACGATCACGATCACGACCACGCGCACGGCGAGCACTGCGGCGACGACTGCGGCCACGACCACCACGACCACCACGACCATCATCACGGCCACGATCACCACCACCATCATCACCACACCGACCGCATCGGCTCGTTCGTGTTCCGCAGCGAGCGGCCGTTCAACTACGCCAAGCTGGAGGAATTCCTGTCCGGCATCCTCTCGGTCTACGGCGAGAACCTGCTGCGCTACAAGGGCGTGCTGTACATGGACGCGGTCGACCGCAAGGTGGTGTTCCAGGGCGTGCACCAGCTCATGGGCAGCGACATCGGCGCCAAGTGGGGCGACGAGACCCCCGGCACCAAGATGGTCTTCATCGGCGTCGACCTGCCCAAGGACGCCATCCTGAAGGGCCTGGCGACCTGCCTGGCCTGACCCCGCGGCGGGCGCCCTCCG
>NZ_AQPL01000495.1:0-6771 GCF_000395345.1 Cupriavidus sp. WS
CGCCCGCCCCGCCCGCCCCCGCCGGCAAGGGGGTCGGGAACTCAGGGAAAACTCCCCGCTTTTCCCCCATATCTCCAAAATTTTTGTTCAAGTACAATAGTCTGGATTTAGTGCGGGTTACGCAGCCTCGGCGGCGGCGCCCGCGCAATGCAGGGCGGCGGTCGTCGTCAGCATGAGGCGGGCTGCCGGCAGGTGCGGTCGCAGTGCTTCGTGCGGAGACCGCCCTCCGCTTGGGGCACAGGTTCCGCGCCGATATCGACCGACGCGAGAAAAGAGGTGTCCCATGGTAGCCGCAACGAAAACGAAAGAAAGCCGCAGCAAGAACGGTAGCGCTGCGGCCGAGACGCTGAAGGCGCGGCCCACCAAGGCTGCGCCCGCTCCCCGCGGCAGTACGGTGCACGCCGGTGCGGGCGAGGCCAAGGGGGGCACGCAAAGCAGCAAGACTGCAGCCAGCCAGAGCGAAACGTCCACGCCGCGCAAGCGGCAGGACACTGCACCCGAGCGGACCAAGACGCCGCCGGTCGCATCAACAAGAGAATCAGCAGCAACCATGAGCAGCAATAAACTTCTGACTGAAGCTGAAATCCTGAAGATGGGCGACAAGGATTACATGAACGAGGCGCAACTGGCCTTTTTCAAGAATCGCCTTGAGCAGCTGCGCGACGACATCCTGAAGAACGCCGATCAGACCACCGAGCACCTGCGCGAAACGGTGATCGTGCCCGATCCGGCCGACCGCGCCACCATCGAGGAAGAGCACGCCCTGGAGCTGCGCACGCGCGACCGCGAACGCAAGCTGCTCAAGAAGGTGGAGCAGTCGCTGGCCCGCATCGAGTCCGGCGACTACGGCTGGTGCGAGGAAACCGGCGAGCCGATCGGCGTGCCGCGCCTGCTGGCGCGCCCCACCGCCACGCTCTCGCTGGAAGCCCAGCAGCGCCGCGAATTGCGCCAGAAGCTGTTCGGCGACTGAGCCGGACCCGCCGGCGCGCTCCCAGACGGCCCGGTTCCCCGGGCCGTTTTGCTTGGCCGCGCGCCGCCGCGCCGGTGCCCTGTCCGGCACGTCTTTGCGGTGTCACGTCACCGGCCTATCATTAGGCACGGCGGGAGAACTGCCGCCCGCCGCCCCGGCATGGCCGGGCGCAATATCGGCCGCGGCGGCCCCGAAACACCCGCTTTCTGATACAGTCGCAACTTTGTTGCAATAACATACGCGCACCTCGCCGGGCGCGCCTTCCCGTCATGGCCGATCGCCTGCCCGTCACCGTGCTGTCCGGATTCCTCGGTGCCGGCAAGACCACCCTGCTGAACCACATCCTCGCCAACCGCGAAGGCAGGCGCGTGGCCGTGATCGTCAACGACCTCGCGGACGTGAACATCGATGCCCGCCTGGTTGCCGACGGCATGGTGGCGCAGAGCGGCGAGCGCCTGGTGGAGCTGTCCAACGGCTGCATCTGCTGCACGCTGCGCGAGGACCTGCTGGTCGAGGTGGCCAAGCTCGCGCGCGAAGGCCGCTTCGACTACCTGCTGGTGGAATCGACCGGCGTGGCCGAGCCGCTGCCGGTGGCCGAGACCTTCACCTTCGCCGACGAGCAGGGCGTGGCGCTGGACAGCCTGGCGCGCCTCGACACCCTGGTGACGGTGGTCGACGCCGCGCACTTCCTGCAGGACTTCAACGAAGCCGATTTCCTCCAGGACCGCGGCCAGGCGCGCGACGAGGACGACGACCGCACCGTGGTCGACCTGCTGATCGAGCAGGTCGAGTTCTGCGACGTGATCGTGCTCAACAAGCTCGACCTCGTCGGCGACGCCGAGCGCGCGCGCCTGACCGGCATCCTGCGCTCGCTCAACCCGCGCGCGGCCATCGTGCCGGCCAGCTTCGGCAAGGTGCCGCTGGACAGCGTGCTCGACACCGGCCGCTTCGACTTCGACGCCGCCGCGGCGGCGCCCGGCTGGCTGGCCGAGCTGCGCGGCGAGCACGTGCCGGAGAGCGAGGCCTACGGCATCGGCAGCTTCGTCTACCGGCGCCGCCGCCCGTTCCACCCGCAGCGCTTCGCCGATCTGATCCACACCGAATGGCTGCGCGAGCACGGCAGCGTGCTGCGCTCCAAGGGCTTCTTCTGGCTGGCCACGCGCATGGACACGGCCGGCACCTGGGGCCAGGCCGGCGGCGTGTGCCGCCACGGCGGCGCCGGCGCCTGGTGGGCCGCGCTGGATGCGTCCGAATGGCCCGACGACGACGACAGCCGCGCCGGGATCGAGGCCGACATGACCGTGGACGGCCAGCCCGCCCCGTTCGGCGACCGCCGCCAGGAACTGGTGCTGATCGGCCAGGACCTCGACCGCCCCGCGCTCGAGGCGCTGCTCGATGCCTGCCTGCTGACCGACGCCGAAATGGCGGCCGGCCCGGCGGCCTGGGCGAGTTATCCCGACCCGTTCCCGTCCTGGGAAGACGGACTCGACGACGACCATGTGCACGGCGACGACTGCGGCTGCGGCGACCACGGCCACCATCATGGCCACGCGCACGATCATGGCGACGACGACGATGGCCACGACGGCGACGATGGTCACGGCGGGCATGCCCGCTAGGCCGGTCCCGCCCTGGCGGCGCCTGCAGCGCCGCCGCGCGCGCGGCCTCGGCCTGTGGCCGGCGCTGTGGCTCGCGCTGTGCCTGCTGCTGGCCCAGCACGCCGGGCTGACCCACCGCGTCCACCACGGCGCGATGCCGTACCTGCCGGCGCAGGCATCCGCCGACGCCATCAATGACGCCGCCGGCTCCGCCCTGGCCGCCGCCGAACTGGCCGCGGACACGGACACGGACGACGACGACCTCCAGCCCGAACCCGCCGTCCCGCTGTCCGCCGGCGCGGCGGGACACTTCTGCGTCCTGTTCGACGGCGCCACCGTGGCCGCCAGCCATTGCGGCACGCCGGCCCTGCCGGCGCTGACCCATCTCCAGTCCCCGCTGCCGCCCGCCAAGGGCTGGCGCAAGCCTGACCTGCCTCCGGCCCGGCCCTTCCACCCGCGCGCCCCGCCCGCCGCCTCCGCCCTCGCCTGACATCCGGGCCGCGGCCGCCGTGCCGCCGCCCGCTTCCTGACGCACCGCGCCACACGCAGCCTGCCACGCCGCTTGCCGTGCCACCCCGCGCCCGTACATGCCCGCACTGGCCTGTACGCGCCCGGCGGCGCGGCGCGCGTGCGCGGCCGCCGGCGCCGCGCGCCCGACCGCAGATAAAAAAGCAACGCGAGCCATGTCCTTGTCTTACCGCTTCCAACCCGAATCCCTGCTGCGCCGCACCCCGCTGGCCGCCATCGCCGCCCTGATCGCCTCCGCCCCCGCCGGCGCCTTCGCGCAGGGCGCGCCCGCGGCTTCCACGGCGGCTCCCGCACCGACTGCCCCGGCCGCGCCCGCCGCCACGCTGCGCGAGGTGGTCGTCACCGCCAACCCGCTCGGCAGCGAGCTCACCGACCTGGTCGCGCCGGTGTCCAGCCTCGGCGGCGACGCCCTCGCGGTGCGCCAGGCCAGCACGCTGGGCGAGACGCTCGACCGGCTGCCCGGCGTGTCGTCCAGCTACTTCGGCCCCAACGCCAGCCGCCCGATCATCCGCGGCCTCGACGGCGACCGCATCAAGGTGCTGCAGAACGGCGGCAGCACCATCGACGCCTCCACCCTCTCCAACGACCACGCGGTGCCGGTCGACCCGCTGGTGGCCGAGCGCATCGAGGTGGTGCGCGGGCCGGCCGCGCTGATGTACGGCGGCAACGCCATCGGCGGCGTGGTCAACGTGATCGACAACCGCATCCCCAAGGAGCCGATCCACGGCGTGGGCGGCGCGGTGGACGCCAGCGCCACCGCCGGCGGCGACACGGCGCGCGGCGCCAGCGGCCTGGTCGAGGCCGGCAACGGGCAGTTCGCCGTGCACGCCGACGGCTTCGTGCGCAAGACCAGCGACCTGCGCATTCCCGGCTACGCGCGCAGCGCCAGCCTGCGCAACAGCCAGCCGCTGCCCGAAGGCGAATCCGAGGCCTACGGCCGCCTGCCCAACAGCAGCGCGCAGCAGCAGGGCGGCTCGCTGGGCGGCGCCTACACCTGGGCCGACGGCTTCGTCGGCGCCAACTACAGCGAGTACCACAACGAATACGGCACCCCGGCCGAGGACGACGTGCGCCTGCAGATGCGCCAGCAGCGCTTCGCGCTCGAAGGCGAGGCGCGCAACCTGGCCGGGCGCACCGGCGGCTTCATCGAATCGGTCAAGGGCAAGTTCAGCTACACCGACTACGAGCACAAGGAAATCGAGTCCGGCCAGACCGGCACCGTCTTCAAGAACCACGGCTGGGACGCGCGCTTCGAGGCGAAGCACGCGCGCATCGGCAACATGACCGGCGTGATCGGCACCCAGTTCGGCTCGACGCGCTTCTCGGCGCTGGGCGAGGAAGCCTTCGTGCCGAGCACCGACACCGACAACGCCGCGCTGTTCATCTTCGAGGAAATGCCGCTGACCGCCGGCGGCGACCTCAAGCTCAACCTCGGCGCGCGCATGGACCACACCAGCCTGAAGGCGCGCGCCGACGGCAACGAGCGCTTCTCGGACGCCAGCCGCAGCTTCAATGCCGGCAGCGCCTCGGCCGGACTGCTCTACAAGCTCGCGCCGGCCCTGTCGCTGACCTCCAACCTGGCCTACACCGAGCGCGCGCCGACCTTCTACGAGCTCTACGCCAACGGCCCCCACGTGGCCACCGGCGCGTGGGAACAGGGCAACCCGGATGCGTCCAAGGAACGCGCCACCTCGCTCGATCTCGGCGTGCGCTTCAAGTCCGGCCCGCACAGCGCCAGCCTGTCGGGCTACTACAGCCGCTTCTCGAACTACCTGGCGCTGTCGGCCACCGGCAACGCGCGCGACGCAGAAGGCAACGTGGTGGCGCCCGGCGCCGCCGGCGCGCTGCCCGAGTTCCAGTACCAGGGCGTGGCCGCCACGCTGTACGGCTTCGAGGCCGAAGGCCGCGCGCGCGTGGCGCAGAAGCTGCTGACCGGCAGCGACACGCTCGACCTGGAAGCGCGCGCCGACTACGTGCACGGCCAGAACCGCACCACCGGCGAGCCGCTGCCGCGCCTGTCGCCGCTGCGCCTCGGCGCCGCCGTGGTGTACGGCGCCGGGCCGTGGGGCGCGCGCGCCGACGTGACCTACGCCGCGCGCCAGTCGCGCGTGCCGGCCAACGACACGCCCACCGACGGCTACACCCTGCTCGGCCTGTCCATCACCTACAAGTTCAAGCTGGCCGGCACGCAGACGCTGGTCTACCTGCGCGGCGACAACCTGACCAACCAGGACGCCCGCAGCTCGACCTCGATCCTGCGCGACATCGCGCCGCTGGCCGGGCGCAACGTCAAGATCGGCCTGCGCACCACGTTCTGAGCGCCGCCGCCCATGCCTTGCCGTGGTGAAAGCGCGGCGGCGGGCGCCAGCATCGCGCCCGCCCGCCGTGCATCCCGCCTCGGCGCGGTGCATCGCGCGCCGCGGGTCGGCCCGCCTTGACCGGGCATGGGCGAGTCCTGACAATGCCTGCATCGCAGGACAACCACGGACCACCCGATGACCCTCATTCGCCGCGCCCTTGCCTGTGCAGCCCTCGCCACGAGCCTGGCCTGCGCCATGTCCTCCCCGACCGCCGTGGCCGCCGGCCTCACCATCGGGCTGTCCGGCGACATCACCTCGCTCGACCCGCACTATCACAACGTCACGCCCAACGCGAACGTCGCCGAGCACATGTTCGAGGCGCTCATCGCCAAGGACGAGAAGATGCGCTTCAAGCCCGCGCTGGCGCTGTCCTGGAAGCCGCTCGACGACACCACCTGGGAAATCAGGCTGCGCCCCGGCGTGAAGTTCCACGACGGCAGCGAGTTCACCTCGGCCGACGTGGTCTACTCGCTCAACCGCCCCGCCACCGTCAAGAACAGCCCGTCGCCGTACACCATCTACACCAAGGGCTTCAAGGACATCGTCGCGGTCGACAAGCTGACCGTGCGCATCACCACCAACGGCCCGTACCCGCTGGTGCCCAACGACCTGTCCACCATCTACATGGTGTCGAAGAAGGTCGCCGAGAATGCCGGCAGCGACGACTTCAACAGCGGCCGCGCGATGGTCGGCACCGGCCCCTACAAGTTCGCCAGCTTCCGCAAGGGCGACCGCGTCGAGCTCGTGCGCAACGACAGCTACTGGGGCCCCAGGCCCGAGTGGGACACCGTCTCGCTGCGCATCCTCACCAACGACGCGCCGCGCGTGGCCGCGCTGCTGGCCGGCGACGTGCAGGTCATCGAGAACGTGCCCACCTCCGACATCCGCAAGCTGTCCGCCGACCCGGGCGTGAGCGTGTTCAAGGTGCCCACCTTCCGCCTGATGTACCTGCACCTCGACAGCAACCGCGACGTCACCCCGTTCGCCGCCGACAAGGCCGGCAAGCCGCTGGCGAAGAACCCGCTCAAGGATCCGCGCGTGCGCGCCGCCATCTCGCACGCGATCTCGCGCCAGGCCATCGTCGACCGCGTGATGGAAGGCGCCGCCGAGCCCACCGGCCAGCTGGTCAACGCCACGCTGTTCGGCTACGCGCCGTCGCTCAAGCCCGACACCTTCGACGCCGCCGCGGCCAGGAAGCTGCTGGCCGACGCCGGCTACCCGGACGGCTTCCAGCTCACGCTGCACGCGCCCAACAACCGCTACGTCAACGACGAACAGGTCGCCCAGGCCATCGCCTCGATGCTCTCGCGCATCG
>NZ_AQPL01000496.1:0-518 GCF_000395345.1 Cupriavidus sp. WS
ACAGGTCGCCCAGGCCATCGCCTCGATGCTCTCGCGCATCGGCATCCAGACCCGCGTGGAAGCCATGCCGTCGGCCACCTTCTTCACGCGCGCCAACAAGCTCGACTTCTCGTTCATGCTGGCCGGATGGGGGGCAGACACCGGCGAGGCCGGGTCCTCGCTCAAGTCATTGCTGGCGACCTATGATCCGGCCAAGGGATGGGGGGCGTCCAATCGCGGGCGCTACAGCAATGCGGCGCTCGATGCCAAGCTGAGCGCGGCGCTGACCACGATTGACGATCGCGCGCGCGAGAAGCTGTTGCAGGATGCGACCGAGATCGGGATCAAGGATTATGGGGTGATTCCGCTTTATTTTCAGATTAATGTTTGGGCGGCGAGGAAGGGATATAACGTGGTGCCTCGGCAGGATGAGAGGACTCATGCGTTTGCGATTTCTAAGTAGTTTTTTGGTATTTTTTAGGTTTCTTGTTCTGGCTGTTGTGGGCCTTGAGGCTTGGGCGGTTGTTGGCGCTTGAACC
>NZ_AQPL01000497.1:0-15127 GCF_000395345.1 Cupriavidus sp. WS
TGAATTTTCAAACAGGCTCTGAGTAATAATGCATCGAAGGACCTGTCGGGCGGCGTCGCTCCAGCTTCGCCGAATGCGCCGCTCCAACTGGAATGAACGGGCCTTCACTAGCCTTGAGCGTGACCGGCGGCGGGCCCTTGATCCGGTATTCCCACGTGCCTTCGAGGACATAGGGGGTCACCTCGCCCGGATGCGGGAGCGATGGGCTAGTGTGCCCCGTGATGAATTCCACGCGTACCTGGACGACTTCGCAATCCGGCGTCAGGAGATCGTGCTGCACGAGGTCGGTGTGATGGCAATCCGTTGATTGCGCCTGTGCCGCGTGCTGCGTCAGTTCGCTTCCTGGGATGTGTTGGGTCATTTTCATGTGGCAATCCTTCCGCGCATTGACGACATGCCAGGCTCTGCGTGGACGGGCCGTGCGGTCTGGCCGCGTTGTCACGTACCCGTGGAGGGCATTTGACGTTGCGGGTATATCCGCCCTTGGCGGAGGAAGGAGTGTTCTGTCACAGCACGTATCGTGCCGGTGGTTTGATACATAAGATATAAAAAGGCGGGTCAGATATCGAGGAGACGACAAAAACGACGTCTTTTCCCGATTTGATATTTCGAGGCGCTTGATACCCTGCGAGGGAGAAGTCCGGCGCATATTGTGACGACGGGAAGCAGCGATGCCAATGTCGACACATCATGTTTGATGAAGGTGGCCACGATGGCCAGCAGAGCCGATGGCGGGAAATACGATCATGAGCCTATACGGCGTCGACATGGGCAGCGCTGCCTCGGGTGCGGGTGCCTCTTCCGGTGTGAATGCGGGTGTGAATGCCGGCAAGGCGGAGGCGGGCGGCTTCAAGGATGCATTGAGTGCCGCGTCCACGAAGAAGTCGTCGGCCGCCGAGCAACTGGAGGCGTGGCTGAAGATGACGCCCGCGCAGCGCATGCGCGCCGCGATCCTGAGCCAGCTTGGGCTGACGGAGGAGGACATCAAGAACATGTCCGCCGACGAGCAGAAGGCGGTGGAGGCGAAGATCCGCCAGCTGATGGAGGTCAAGATGGCCCTCCAGCGGGAGAAGGCGGGCCATCCGGCCGTCGTCTGAGGCCGGGCCGGCTAGTGCCCGCGCGGCGCTTAGCCGGGCATCGCCGGCGGGTCGTCGCCCGCGTACTCCACCCGGTTCCGCCCGCGCCGCTTGCTGCGGTACAGCGCTTCGTCGGCGCGCGAGATCAGGCCGTGGATGGTGTCCCCGTCCTGCACGCAGGCCACGCCCAGGCTGGCGGTCATGCGCCCCGTCACGGAGAAGTCGCGCTCCGACAGCGCGTGGCGCAGCGCCTGGGCGAACAGCACGGCGTCGCGCAGGCCGGTGCCGGCGCAGATCAGCAGGAATTCCTCGCCGCCCCAGCGGCCGAGCGTGTCCGTGGCCCGCTTGGTTTCGAGGATGCGGCCGGCCATCTCGACCAGCACCTGGTCGCCGGCCTGGTGGCCGTGGGTGTCGTTGACGGACTTGAAGCGGTCCACGTCGATCAGGATGATCGAGAACGGGCTGCCGTCGCCGCGCGCGCGTTCCAGCGCGCTGCCGAGCGTTTCGTTGAGGTGGCGGCGGTTGAACACGCCAGTCAGCTGGTCGGTCTTGGAGAGCACTTCGAGCTGGCGGTTTTTCTCGACCAGCTCGGCCTGGGTGGCCTGGATCTGCGCGAAGGCGTGGTGGCTGGACTGGATGGCGGCGCGCGCGCGCCGCTCGGCTTCCGTGCGCTGGGCGATGATGAGCTTGAGCCGGCGCAGCACGAGGTTGAAGCCGTCGATGACGCTGTCGAACTCGGTGCGGCCGAGCTGGTCGAGTTCGTCGAGATGGTCGCCGTGGCTGGAGGCGAGCTCGAACAGGGCGCCGCGCAGGTGTTCGAGCGGGCCGAAGACCATCCGCAGGCCGAAGGTCAGCAGCAGCACCAGCGCCACGTCGATGGCGGCGACCTCGGTCACGCCCTGGGCCATCGCCGCGTGCAGGGTCTGGTGCATGTTGTCGCGGGTGAAGCGGATCACGGCGTGGCCGATGGCCTGCTTGCGGCGTTCCGGATCGATGTCGTCGGGCGGGTAGATCGTGACGTTGGCGAGCACGTCGTGGCCGTTGTCCGTGGCGCAGGGCAGCGTGCCCGGCATGCCCGGCGCGGCGGCGCGGCCGGGGACGGCGGCGCGGTGGACTTCCGCGTAGACCTCCTGGCGGTCGGGCGAGAACACGCAGGCTTCGGTGACTTCGGGGTGTATCAGCGTGGATTCGAGGCCGGTGCGCAGGATGCCCACGTTGAGCGCCCAGGTCGGCGCCGCGAGGCTTTGCCGGAGCCCTTCCAGCACTTCCGCGCGCGTGCGCTCGAAACGCTGCTCGAGGTCCTGCCGCAGCAGCCACTGGCGGTGCACGGCGAACGCGCCCAGCGTTGT
This sequence comes from Cupriavidus sp. WS, assembly GCF_000395345.1. Lineage (NCBI taxonomy): Bacteria > Pseudomonadati > Pseudomonadota > Betaproteobacteria > Burkholderiales > Burkholderiaceae > Cupriavidus > Cupriavidus sp. WS. The sequence goes on from NZ_AQPL01000497.1 coordinate 2,426, forward strand.
CGTAGTGGCAACGATGAACAGCACGATCATCCTGTTCCGGATCGACCGAACCGGTGGCAGCAGTGGCATGTAACGCGCGATCTCGGGTAAATCGGGGAGCCGGCTATTCTATTCGTCCGCGGCCTTGTCGAACAACTGGCGGAACCTGGCGAGCTCCGGGTGCGACTCTTCGTATTTCTTGCTGAAGCCGATATGGACGGTCTCGCCCTTGATGGTCATGACACGCCGGGACTTGTAGCGCATGCGCTCCGGAATGCCCTGGGCCTCGAGCGTGACCAGCGCCTCGTTGATGACGACGCTGGGGTTGACCACGCAGTCTATCTCCTGCACCAGCATCTTCTTGACGAGATCGTGGAATTCATGCCCCTCGACGAGCTCGATCCTGCCTTCGCCGACGAACTGGAAGAAGCGCTTGCCGGGCGCGAGATAACCGCGCTGGTTGCCGAATTTCAGGCCGGCGAAGTCGTCGGGATAGGTGTTGAACGTGCGGCCCTCGACCGAATCGCGGTTGCAGTGCACCGCGACGTCTTCGGTGTAGAACGGCCTGGAGTGGTTCAGGAACGGCCGCTCCCTGGGGCGATAGTACACGCCGATCACGCCGGCGCTGTTGCCGTTCCTGGCTTCTTCGACGCAGCGCGCCCACGACGCGAACCGGATCTGCACCTTGTATTCGGGAAGCCGCTTGAGCACGCGGTTCAGGTTCTCGATATAGGCCCCCTTGGGCATGCCGTTTTCTTCGTAGGACTGGGGCCGCTGGCCGGCCTCGGAGTACAGCACGATGGCGGTCTGCGCCACGGCGGAAGTGGCTCCCCACAACGCGCAGGCGGCGAGGATGAGCCGGCAAGGGCGGAAGACATGCATGGCGGCGGGTGCTGGTGAGGAGACAAAGGCCCGGTTCCCGCGCGGCCCGCGCGGTGATCCGCGAGCCGTGGCAGTGTGAGCCCCTGCGACCATAACGGCAATCCGGCGCAATAATTTAGAAGTCGTTTCAAAAAGATCCTGGCGTCGTTGCGCGGCACGGCAAGTACTGGTTGTACTGTCTGCGGCCGCGCGCCTAGCCAGGACCGCTTCGCTTCATTTTGAAACAACTTCTAGGGCCATTGGAGGGAACCGTCAGGCGCGTGGCCGGCCGGCGTCGGGCGGCGCCACGGCCGGGGCGCCTGATGCGCCGCTTGCCGCGCGCGGGCGGCACGGCCGGCGCCGCCCGCGCCTCCCGCGAGATAAGTCGGGTCCCGGCACGTGGCCTTGCATATACTCTTTTCGATCAGGAAACATGCCTGCCGCCCCGGGCGGCGCCTCGCGCAAGGTGTGACGATGCGCGCGCGCCCGGGTGCCGCTTCGTTGGCATGGCCGCCGCGCTCCCCCACGGCCGCGGCGGGAGATCCTGCCATGCAGCGTGCCGCCTGCCCGTCCCCCGGCAGCAGAGCCACGCGCAACCTGGAGTCTCGCGATGGACCGGCCGAGATGGAGTCTGCTGACCAAACTGCTGGCGATCGGCGCCGTGGCGCTGGTGCTTGCGCTGACGTCGATCGGCCTGACGCTCTGGGTCACGTGGCAGATCGAGGGCGGCGCGGCGGCGGTCAACGAAGCGGGGCGCATGCGCATGCAGGGCTACCGGATCGCGCTGGCGGTGGAGCGCGGCACGCCGGCCGCCGCCCTGGCCTCCCAGCTGCGCCAGCCCGAGCAGAGCCTGGAGCTGCTGGCCAGCGGCGATCCGTCGCGCCCGCTGGTGGTGCCGTGGAATGCCCAGACGCGCGCGCAGTTCGCCAGCGTGCGCAAGATCTGGGCGCCGCTGCGCGCGCGCTGGCTCGGCGGCGCGCCGGTCCCGATGGTGGACATCGACCGCTTCGCGGATGCCGTCGATGCGCTGGTGTCCGACATCGAGTCGCAGTTGTCGCGCTGGACGGCGCGGCTGCACATGTTCCAGCTGGCGATGGTGGCCTTGTCCATCGCCAGCGCGGTGATGCTGTTCTATGCCAGCTACCTGATCGTGGTCGAGCCGCTGATGCGGCTGCGGCGCGGCCTGCAGCGCGTCGAGGCGGCCGATCTCGGCGTGCGCGTGGCGGTGACGTCCCGGGACGAGTTCGGCGAGCTGGCGGAGGGCTTCAACCACATGGCGGCCAATCTGGAGGCGCTGTACGGCGACCTGGAGCGGCGCGTCGGCGAGAAGACCGCGCGGCTCGAGCGCGAGCGCATGCGGCTGGCGGCCATGTACGAGATGAGCCGGCAGATGGCGCAGGCGGCGACGCTCGACGAGCTCGGCCAGGGGTTCGCGCGCCGCCTGCGCACCATCGCCCATGCCGACGCGGTGGCGATCCGCTGGTCCGACGCGGCCAATCAGCGCTACCTGCTGCTGGCCGGCGACTGCCTGCCGCGCGACCTGCTCGAGCAGGAGCGCTGCCTGCACGCGGGCGCCTGCCATTGCGGGCAGGACGGCGCCACCGCGCAACTGCGGGTCATCGCCGTGGGGGCGCGGCCCGACGATGCGTCGATCCGCTGCGCGCGCGCCGGCTACCGGACCCTGGTGTCGCTGCCGGTGAAGCTGCAGCAGCGGGTGCTGGGCGAGATCGATCTGTTCTTCATCGAGGAGACCGTGCTGACGGCGGAGGACCATTCCCTGCTCGAAGCGCTCGCCGCCCATCTCGCCAGCGCGATGGAGGGGCTGCGCGCGGGCGCGCTCGAGAAGGAGGCCGCGGTGGCCGAGGAGCGGGGGCTGCTGGCGCAGGAGCTGCACGATTCGATCGCCCAGTCGCTGGTCTTCCTGCGCATCCAGGTGGAGCTGATGCGCGGCGCGCTGGGCCGCGGCGACGCGGCGGCGTCCGACCGGGTGCTCGGCGAGATCGAGACCGGCGTGCGCGAGACCTACGGCGACGTGCGCGAGCTGCTGGTGCATTTCCGCACGCGCACCAACCACGAGGACATCGAGCCCGCGCTGCGCACCACGCTGCAGAAGTTCGAGCACCAGACCGGCCTGCGCACGCACCTGCGCGTCGAGGGGCGCGACGTGGCCCTGATGCCGGACGTGCAGGTCCAGGTGCTGCACGTGATCCAGGAGGCGTTGTCCAACATCCGCAAGCACGCGCGCGCCACCCAGGTCTGGGTGGCGGTGCGGCAGGCCGAGGCGTGGCGCTTCGAGGTGCGCGACGACGGCTGCGGCTTCGACGCCGCGCGCCCGCCGGATGCCTCGCGGCTGCACGTGGGCCTGCGCATCATGCACGAGCGCGCGCAGCGCATCGGCGCCACCGTGACGCTGGACTCCGACAGCGGCCGGGGCACGCGCGTGATGCTGACGCTGCCGCGCCGGCTGGCGCCGCGCGAGGCGCCGTCCCGGCCCGCGCGCGTGGCCGAGGCCGTGCCGGGCCACTGAGGAGAGACACCGATGCCCGCCACCGGTCCGGTCCGCCTGCTGGTCGTCGACGACCATACCTTGTTCCGCCGCGGGCTGATCGCGCTGCTGGCGCAGGAGCCGGCGCTGCGCGTGGTCGGCGAGGCCGGCGACGCCGGCGAGGCCCAGCACCGCGCCCAGGCGCTGCAGCCGGACGTGATCCTGCTCGACAACCACCTGCCCGGCGTGACGGGGATCGACGCGCTGCCCGGGCTGCGCGAGGCCGCGCCGCGGGCGCGCGTGCTGATGCTGACGGTCAGCGAGGACGAGCACGACCTCGGCGCGGCGCTCAAGGCGGGCGCCGACGGCTACGTGCTCAAGAACATCGAGGGCGCCGCGCTGGTGGCGGCCATCCACCAGACCTGGCGGGGGCAGTCGGCCATCAGCCCGGAGATGACGGCCAAGCTGGCCGCCGCGTTCCAGGCCGTGCACGCCGGTCCGGCCGGCGCCGCGCCCGCGGGCCGGCCCGAGGATCCCGCCGGCGATCCGCGCGCCGGCCTGCTGGCCGCGCTGTCGCCGCGCGAGCTGGACATCCTGCGCCGCATCGCCTGCGGCGCCAGCAACAAGGCCATCGCGCGCCAGCTGGACATCGCCGAGACGACGGTGAAGATCCACGTCCAGCACATCCTGCGCAAGCTCAACCTGAGTTCGCGGGTGCAGGCGGCGGTCTTCCTGGCCGGGCACGACAGCGCCTGATGCTGTCCCGGCCATAGTTCTTTCGAACTATGGCCGGGGCCCCGCGCGCGCCGCATCCCTACTCCTTCCGGACATGCCGGGCTGCCCGGCAGACCTATGTCGCGCCGCGCCGCCGGCGCCTAGATTGAAATCCGGCGAAAGACAGGGGGGGGGCGGCATGGCGCTATCGCAACGGGACCGGGTCGCGGCACCGGCCATCCGCGTGCTGGCGGCAAGCACGCTGGCCTTCACCGTGTGCTTCATGGTCTGGATGATGTTCGGCGTCATCGGCATCCCGATCCGCAAGACCCTCGGGCTGAACGCCACCGAGTTCGGCCTGCTGACCGCGGTGCCGGTGCTGACCGGCTCGCTGGTGCGCGTGCCGCTCGGCTTCATGACCGACCGCTTTGGCGGGCGCGTGGTCTTCTTCGTGCTGATGCTGGCCTGCGTGCCGCCGGTGTGGCTGATGTCCTACGCCACGCAGTACTGGCATTTCCTGCTGGCCGGATTGTTCGTCGGCCTGGCCGGCGGCTCGTTCTCGGTCGGCACGCCGTACGTCGCGCGCTGGTTCCCGAAAAGCCGGCAGGGTTTCGCGATGGGCGTGTTCGGCGCCGGCAATTCTGGCGCGGCGGTCAACAAGTTCATCGCGCCGGCGCTGGTGATGAGCTTCGGCTGGGCGATGGTGCCGCGCGCCTACGCGGCCATCCTGCTCGGCACGGCGCTGCTGTTCTGGCTGCTGAGCGCGCACGACCCGGCCCACGTCGCCGGCGGCGGCGCCTCCCTGCGGGAGCAGTTGCGCGCGCTGCGGGACCCGCGCGTGCTCAAGTATTGCCAGTATTACTCGATCGTCTTCGGCGGCTACGTCGCGCTGAGTCTGTGGATGGTGCAGTACTACGTGGGCGAGTACGGCCTGGGGCTGTCCGCCGCGGCGCTGCTGGCGGCCTGCTTCTCGCTGCCCGGCGGCGTCCTGCGCGCGGCGGGCGGCTGGCTCGCCGACCGCTACGGCGCGCACGGCGTGACGTGGTGGGTGCTGTGGGTGTGCTGGGTCTGCCTGTTCCTGCTGAGCTACCCGCGCACGGAATTCACGGTGGCCGCGGTGGACGGTGCCCGCAGCTTCCGGCTGGGCCTGAACGTCTATGCCTTCACCGCGCTGCTGGCGGTGCTGGGCATCGCCTTCGCGTTCGGCAAGGCGAGCGTGTTCAAGTACATCAGCGACGACTACCCGGACAACATCGGCGCCATCAGCGGCATCGTCGGCCTGGCCGGCGGGCTGGGCGGCTTCGTGCTGCCCATCCTGTTCGGCGTGCTGGTCGACGTCACCGGGGTGCGCTCGAGCGCCTTCATGCTGATGTACGGCGTGGTGTGGGTATCGCTGATCTGGATGTATTTCACCGAGGTGCGCCGCACCGAGATGATGGGCCCGCACGGCGCGCGCGCGGGCATGGCGGCGCGGCCCTGAGCGCGCCAGGAGACGGCAATGATCCGAACCGCAGCAGACACCCCGAAGCCCGCCGGCGGCGGCCGCGTGCTGACCATCTGGACGCCCGAGGACCGGGCCTTCTGGGAGCGCGAGGGCGAGGCGATCGCCAAGCTGAACCTGTGGATCTCGGTGCCGGCGCTGTTCCTGGCGTTCGCGATCTGGCAGTTGTGGAGCGTGGTGGCGGTCAACCTGCCGCAGCTCGGCTTCCGCTACTCGACCAACCAGCTGTTCTGGCTGGCGGCCGCGCCCGCGCTGTCGGGCGCCACGCTGCGCATCTTCTATTCCTTCATGGTGCCGCTGTTCGGCGGGCGCCGCTGGACCGCGATCTCCACCGCGTCGCTGCTGGTGCCCGCCATCGGCATCGGCATCGCGGTGCAGGACCCGTCCACCAGCTACCCGACCATGCTGCTGCTGGCGCTGCTGTGCGGGCTGGGCGGCGGCAACTTCAGCTCCAGCATGGCCAACATCAGCTTCTTCTTTCCCAAGGAGCACAAGGGCTCGGCGCTCGGCGTGAACGCGGGGCTGGGAAACCTCGGCGTCTCGGTGGTGCAGTTCCTGAGCCCGCTGGTGGTGACGGTGGGCATCCTCGGCATCTTCGGCGGCGACCCGCAGACCATCGTCGGCAAGAGCGGCCAGGCCAGCCAGGTGTGGGCGCAGAACGCCGCCTACATCTGGATTCCGTGGATCGCGCTGGCCTCGCTGGCGGCGTGGTTCTTCATGAACGACATTGCCGACGCGCGCGCGTCGTTCGCCGCGCAGGCGGCCATCTTCCGGCGCAAGCACAACTGGCTGATGTGCGTGCTCTACCTCGGCACCTTCGGCTCGTTCATCGGCTTCGCGGCGGGCTTTCCGCTGCTGATCAAGAGCCAGTTCCCCGACATCAACCCGCTGGCCTACGCGTGGCTGGGGCCGCTGCTCGGCGCGCTGATCCGCCCGGTGGGCGGCTGGCTGGCCGACCGGCTCGGCGGCGCCTCGGTGACGCTGTGGAACTTCGCCGTGATGGCGCTGGCGGTGGTGGGGGTGCTGTATTTCCTGCCCAAGGGCGCGGGCGGCTACGCGCTCGCCGCCGGTCCGGCGCAGGGCAGCTTCACCGGCTTCTTCCTGATGTTCCTGGTGCTGTTCCTGACCACCGGCATCGGCAACGGCTCGACCTTCCGCATGATCCCGGTGATCTTCCTCAACCAGAAGCTGCGCGAGGTGGACGGCGCCGGCGAGGAGGCGCAGGCCCGCGCCATCAAGGAAGGCAATACCGAAGGGGCGGCGGCGCTGGGCTTCGCCGGGGCGCTGGGCGCCTACGGCGGCTTCTTCATCCCCAAGAGCTACGGCACCGCCATCGCCGCGACCGGCGGGCCGGAGGCCGCGCTGTGGGTGTTCGTCGTGTTCTACCTGCTGTGCGTGGCGATCACCTGGTGGTACTACGGGCGCCGCGGCGCCGAGATGCCGTGCTGAGCACGCGCGCGATCCGCACAACCGAGACCGGAGCCCCGCCATGAGCCATTTCCTCGACCGCCTGACCTATTTCAGCCAGACGCGCGAGCGTTTCTCCGACGGCCACGGCCAGACCACCGGCGAGGACCGCACCTGGGAGGACGCCTACCGCAACCGCTGGCAGCACGACAAGATCGTGCGCTCCACCCACGGCACCAACTGCACCGGCTCGTGCTCGTGGAAGATCTACGTCAAGGGCGGCATCGTGACCTGGGAGACCCAGCAGACCGACTACCCGCGCACGCGCGCCGACCTGCCCAACCACGAGCCGCGCGGCTGCGCGCGCGGCGCGAGCTATTCCTGGTACCTGTACAGCGCCAACCGCGTCAAGTACCCGATGGTGCGCGGGCGGCTGCTCAAGCACTGGCGCGCCGCGCGCGCGGTGGCCAGCAGCGCGGTGGACGCCTGGGCCGCCGTGGTCGAGGACGACGCGGCCCGCCGCGAATACCAGCAGCAGCGCGGCCTGGGCGGCTTCGTGCGCAGCACCTGGGACGAGGTCAACGAGCTGATCGCCGCGGCCAACGTGTACACCATCCAGCGGCACGGCCCGGACCGCGTGATCGGCTTCTCGCCGATCCCGGCCATGAGCATGGTCAGCTACGCCGCGGGCAGCCGCTACCTGAGCCTGATCGGCGGAGTCAGCATGAGCTTCTACGACTGGTACTGCGACCTGCCGCCGGCCAGCCCGCAGACCTGGGGCGAGCAGACCGACGTGCCGGAGAGCGCCGACTGGTACAACGCCACCTTCCTGATCGCCTGGGGCTCCAACGTGCCGCAGACGCGCACGCCGGACGCGCATTTCTTCACCGAGGTGCGCTACAAGGGCGCCAAGGTGGTGGCGGTGACGCCGGACTACGCCGAGGTCTCCAAGCTGGCCGACCTGTGGCTGCACCCGAAGCAGGGCACCGACGCGGCGCTGGCGATGGCGATGGGCCACGTCATCCTCAAGGAGTTCTATTTCGCGCGGCGCAGCGCCTACTTCGACGACTACGCGCGCCGCTACACGGACCTGCCCATGCTGGTCGCGCTCAAGGCGCGCACGCTGCCCGGCGGCGGCACGATCCTCGTGCCGGACCGCTACGTGCGCGCGAGCGACTTCGCCGACGGCCTGGCGCAGCAGAACCATCCCGAATGGAAGACGGTCGGCTTCGACGACCAGGGCCGGGTCGCGCTGCCGCACGGCTCGATCGGCTTTCGCTGGGGCCCGGACGGCAGGCCCGACGCCGGCCGCTGGAACCTGGAGGACAAGGAGGCGCGCCACGGCGAGGCGGTCAGGCTCAAGCTGTCGGTGCTGGAGGACGGCGCGCAGCCGCACGAGGTCGTCGACGTGGGCTTTCCGTATTTCGGCGGCATCGACACGCCCAACTTCACCGCCAGCAAGACCGCCGGCGACGTGATCGCGCGGCGCGTGCCGGCGGTGCGGCTGGCATTGCGCGAGGAAGGCGGGCAGGAAGGCGGGCAGGGCGGGACGCTGGTGGCCACGGTGTTCGACCTGCTCGCGGCCAACTACGGCGTGGCGCGCGGGCTGCCGGGCGAGCAGCCGGGCACGGCCGCCACCGGCGGCTACGACGACGATGCGCCCTACACCCCGGCCTGGCAGGAGCGCATCACCGGCGTGCCGCGCCAGCAGGTCATCGCGGTGGCGCGACAGTTCGCCGAGAACGCCGACAAGACCCGCGGCAAGTCGATGGTCATCATCGGCGCGGCCATGAACCACTGGTATCACTGCGACATGAACTACCGCGGCATCATCAACATGCTGATGCTGTGCGGCTGCATCGGCCAGAGCGGCGGCGGCTGGGCGCACTACGTGGGCCAGGAAAAGCTGCGCCCGCAGACCGGCTGGACCGCGCTGGCGTTCGCGCTGGACTGGATCCGCCCGCCACGCCAGATGAACTCCACCAGCTTCTTCTACGCCCACACGGACCAGTGGCGCTACGAGAAGCTCGGCGTGGGCGAGATCCTCTCGCCGCTGGCCGACCCGGCCCGCCACGGCGGCTCGATGATCGACTACAACGTGCGCGCCGAGCGCATGGGCTGGCTGCCGTCGGCGCCGCAGCTGCAGACCAATCCGCTGCAGGTGCACCGCGACGCGCAGCAGCGCGGGCTGGACACGCGCGACTACGTGGTCCAGTCGCTCCAGGACGGCACGCTGAAGATGAGCTGCGAGGACCCCGACCACCCGGCCAACTGGCCGCGCAACATGTTCGTGTGGCGCTCCAACCTGCTGGGCTCGTCCGGCAAGGGGCACGAATATTTCCTCAAGCACCTTCTCGGCACCAGCCACGGCGTGCAGGGCCGCGACCTGGGGCCCGACCATGCCCATCCCGAGGAAGTGCGCTGGCACGAGCAGGCGCCCGAGGGCAAGCTCGACCTGCTGGTCACGCTCGACTTCCGCATGAGCACCACCTGCATGTACTCCGACGTGGTGCTGCCGACCGCCACCTGGTACGAGAAGAACGACCTCAACACCAGCGACATGCACCCGTTCATCCATCCGCTTTCCACCGCGGTCGACCCGGCCTGGCAGGCGCGCAGCGACTGGGAGATCTACAAGGGCCTGGCCCGGGTCTTCAGCGAGGTCTGCGCGGGCCACCTCGGCGTGGAGAAGGACGTGATGCTCACCCCGCTCATGCACGACACGCCCGCCGAGCTGGCGCAGCCGTTCGGCGTGCATGACTGGAAGAAGGGCGAATGCGAGCTGCTGCCCGGCCAGACCGCGCCGCAGATCAGCGTGGTGGAGCGCGACTATCCCAACACCTACCGGCGCTTCACCGCGCTGGGGCCGCTGATGACCCGCATCGGCAACGGCGGCAAGGGCATCGGCTGGAACACGGAAAGCGAGGTGCGGGCGCTGGGCGAGCTCAACGGCACGGTCGACGAGCCCGGCGCCACGCAGGGCCTGCCGCGCATCGACACCGACATCGACGCCGCCGAGGTGGTGATGATGCTGGCGCCCGAGACCAACGGCCACGTCGCGGTCAAGGCGTGGGAGGCGCTCGGACGCATCACCGGGCGCGAGCATGCGCACCTGGCGCTGCACCGCGAGGACGAGAAGATCCGCTTCCGCGACATCCAGGCGCAGCCGCGCAAGATCATCTCGTCGCCGACCTGGAGCGGGCTGGAGAGCGAGAAGGTGAGCTACAACGCGGGCTACACCAACGTGCACGAGCTGATCCCGTGGCGCACGCTGAGCGGGCGCCAGCAGTTCTACCAGGACCATCCGTGGATGCGCGATTTCGGCGAGGGGTTCGTCAGCTACCGGCCGCCGATCAACCTCAAGAACGTCGACGAGATGCGCGGCAGGAAGCCCAACGGCCACCCGGAGATCGCGCTGAATTTCATCACCCCGCACCAGAAGTGGGGCATCCACTCGACCTACACCGACAACCTGATCATGCTCACGCTCAACCGCGGCGGGCCGGTGGTCTGGCTGTCCGAGGACGACGCGGTGCGCGCCGGCATCGTCGACAACGACTGGGTCGAGCTGTTCAATGCCAACGGCGCCATCGCCGCGCGCGCGGTGGTGAGCCAGCGCGTCAAGCCCGGCATGGTGATGATGTACCACGCGCAGGAGAAGATCATCAACACGCCCGGCTCGGAGATCACCGGGCTGCGCGGCGGCATCCACAACTCGGTCACGCGCGTGGTGCTCAAGCCGACCCACATGATCGGCGGCTACGCGCAGTACAGCTACGGCTTCAACTACTACGGGACCATCGGCACCAACCGCGACGAGTTCGTGCTGGTGCGCAAGATGGACCGCGTCGACTGGCTCGACGAGCCGGCCCGCGCCGGCGCCCCCGGCATCGCCTGAGAACGAGGAGAGCGACGATGAAAGTCCGCGCCCAGATCGGCATGGTCCTCAACCTGGACAAATGCATCGGCTGCCATACCTGCTCCGTGACCTGCAAGAACGTCTGGACCAACCGCTCCGGCATGGAGTATGCGTGGTTCAACAACGTGGAGACCAAGCCCGGCATCGGCTATCCCAAGGAATGGGAGGACCAGGCGCGCTGGAACGGCGGCTGGGTGCGCAAGGCGGACGGCAGCATCGAGCCGCGCCAGGGCGGCAGGTGGAAGCTGCTGATGCGCATCTTCTCCAATCCCAACCTGCCGCAGATCGACGACTACTACGAGCCCTTCACCTTCGACTACGACCACCTGCAGTCGGCACCCGAATCCGTCACGGCGCCGACCGCGCGGCCGCGCAGCCTGATCACCGGCAAGCGCATGGAGAAGATCGAGTGGGGGCCGAACTGGGAGGAGATCCTCGGCGGCGAGTTCGCCAAGCGCTCGAAGGACCGCAACTTCGACGACATCCAGAAGGAGATCTACGGGCAGTTCGAGAACACCTTCATGATGTACCTGCCGCGCCTGTGCGAGCACTGCCTGAACCCGGCCTGCGTGGCGTCCTGCCCGTCGGGGTCGATCTACAAGCGGGAAGAGGACGGCATCGTGCTGATCGACCAGGACAAGTGCCGCGGCTGGCGCATGTGCGTGTCCGGCTGCCCGTACAAGAAGATCTACTACAACTGGCAGAGCGGCAAGGCCGAGAAATGCATCTTCTGCTATCCGCGCATCGAGGCCGGCCAGCCCACGGTGTGCTCGGAGACCTGCGTGGGCCGCATCCGCTATCTCGGCGTGCTGCTCTACGACGCGGACCGCATCGAGGCGGTGGCCAGCGTGGAGCACGACCGCGATCTCTACGAGGCGCAGCTCGACATCTTCCTCGACCCGGACGACCCCAAGGTCATCGAGCAGGCGTGCGCGGACGGCGTGCCCGAGTCGTGGATGGAGGGCGCGCGCCGCAGCCCGGTCTACCGCATGGCGGTGGACTGGAAGGTCGCGCTGCCGCTGCACCCGGAGTACCGCACGCTGCCGATGGTCTGGTACGTGCCGCCGCTGTCGCCGATCACGGCCGCGGCCAACGCGGGCGAGGTCGGCATCAACGGCGAGATTCCCGACGTGAAGCAGCTGCGCATCCCGGTCAAGTACCTCGCCAACCTGCTCACCGCGGGCGACACCACACCGGTGGTGCGCGCGCTCGAGCGGCTGCTGGCCATGCGCGCGTACCAGCGCGACAAGCACGTGGAAGGGCGCCAGAACCTGGCGGCGCTGCAGCAGGCCGGGCTGAGCGTGGCGCAGGTCGAGCAGATGTACCAGGTGATGGCCATCGCCAACTACGAGGACCGCTTCGTCATTCCAACGGCGCACCGCGAGTACGCCGAGGACGCCTTCGACCTGCGCGGCGGCTGCGGCTTCTCGTTCGGCAACGGCTGCTCGGACGGCACCAGCGAGACCAGCCTGTTCGGCGGCAAGAAGCGGCGCACCATTCCGATCAAGGCAACCTTGTAGGAGACGCGACCATGAAACCATTCGATGCGCGGATCTGCCTGGCGCTGGCGCGCCTGCTGGCCTACCCCGGAGACGAGCTGCGCGCGTCGCTGGCGCCGCTGCGCGACTGCATCGCGCACAGCCGCGCGCTCGGCGACGACGGGCGCGACGGCCTGCTGGCGCTGGTGGACGGCATGCGCCAGCGCGACCCCTACGAGCTGGAAGCGGGCTACGTCGACACCTTCGACCGCGGCCGCGCCACCGCGCTGCACCTGTTCGAGCACGTGCACGGCGATTCGCGCGAGCGCGGCCAGGCGCTGGTGGACCTGCTGCGGAT
>NZ_AQPL01000498.1:0-2038 GCF_000395345.1 Cupriavidus sp. WS
TTCGCGCGAGCGCGGCCAGGCGCTGGTGGACCTGCTGCGGATGTACGAGGCCGCCGGCCTGGCGCTGGGCCCGGGCGAACTGCCCGACTACCTGCCGGTGGTGCTGGAGTTCGCCGCCACCCAGCCCGCGCCCACCGCGCGCGCGTTCCTGGCCGAGATGGCGCACATCCTCAACGCCGTGCACGCCGCGCTGGCGCAGCGCCACAGCCCGTACCGGGCGGCCATCGCCGCCGTGCTGGAGCTGGCCGGCGAGCGCGTCGAGCCGGTGCGGCTGCCGCCCGAGGAGCCGCTCGACGAAGCCTGGGCCGAGCCGCCCGCCTTCGACGGCTGCGCCACGCGCGGCCAGGACAAGCCCGGCGCGCCGCAGCCCATCCATTTCGTCCGCCGCGACGGACCCGCCACCGGAGCGCGATCATGACTGCCGCCCTCGACACCTTCTTCTTCAGCCTGTATCCGTACATCTGCCTGGCCGTGTTCCTGGTCGGCAGCCTGATCCGCTTCGACCGCGACCAGTACACGTGGAAAAGCGATTCCTCGCAGATGCTGCGCGCCGGGCAACTGCGCTGGGCCAGCAACCTGTTCCACGTCGGCGTGCTGTTCCTGTTCTTCGGGCACCTGTTCGGCATGCTCACGCCGCACGCGGTCTACGGCCATTTCATCAGCGCCGGCGCCAAGCAGCTGCTGGCGATGGTGTCCGGCGGCGTGGCCGGCGTGCTCGGCTTCGTCGGCGTGAGCCTGCTGCTGCATCGCCGCCTGGGCGACGCGCGCATCCGCGCCACCTCGCGGCCCGGCGACATCGCCATCCTCTGGCTGCTGTGGGTGCAGCTGGCGCTGGGGCTGGGCACCATACCGCTGTCCGGCCAGCACCTGGACGGCAGCATGATGCTGGTGCTGGCCGAATGGGCGCAGCGCGTCGTGACGCTGCGCGGCGGCACGGCGGAGCTGATGCAGGGCGTGGGCTGGGTGTTCAAGCTCCACATGGTGCTGGGCATGACGGTGTTCCTGGTCTTTCCCTTCACCCGGCTGGTCCACGTCTGGAGCGGCTTCGCCTCGGTGGCGTATCTGTTCCGCCCCTATCAGGTGGTGCGCAGCCGGCGCCTGAACCTGCCGGCCGGACAGGAACGCGGCACCCGGCGCGCGCAGCCCGGGCAATCGCATTGAGGAGCGCGCCATGACCGGTCCCACATCCACGGCATTCGTCCCCGTCGCCCCCGTCGCGTCGGTGAACGGCCAGGCCCTGCACGCGCGCGGCGAGGCGCTCGCGCCCGAGACGCTGCGCCAGCGCGCCTGCACCGAACTGCTGTGCCAGGCGGCCCGGCGCGCCGGGCTGCTCGATGCGGCCGACGCCGGCACCGTCGACGGCGTGGTCAGCGAGGCGGCCAGCGCCGCGATCGAGGCCCTGCTGGAAACCGCCCTGCAGGTGCCCGAGCCCGGCGAGGAAGCGTGCCGGCGCCACCACGCCGCCAACCCCGCGGCCTACAGCCGCGGCGAGCGCGTGCTGGCGCGCCACATCCTGTTCGCGGTGACGCCCGGCATGGACGTCAACGCGCTGCGCCAGCGCGCCGAGCGCATGCTGGTGGAGGTGCGCTGCCACGCGGACCCCGAACTGGCCGGCGCATACTTCGCCAAGGCCGCCGGCGAGTTCTCGAACTGCCCGAGCGGCGCCGAGGGCGGCGAGCTGGGCTGGCTGGAAGCGGGCGACTGCGCGCCGGAGTTCGCGCGCGAGCTGTTCGGGCACCAGGAAGTGGGCGTGCTGCCGCGGCTGGTGCACAGCCGCTTCGGCCTGCACGTGGTGGAAGTGCGCGCGCGCGAGCGCGGCGAGGCGCAGCCGTTCGAGGCGGTGCGCGCCGCGGTGGCGCTGCGGATGCGCCAGCAGGCCTACGTCACGGCGCTGCGCCAGTACCTGCGGCTGCTGGCGGGCCAGGCCGTGATCGAAGGGGTGGACCTCGACGCGGCCGACACGCCGCTCGTGCAATAGGGCATCCGGGTCGCCTTCAGCCACCGCTCCTCATCCACCGATATAGGACATCTCGATCTT
>NZ_AQPL01000499.1:0-17121 GCF_000395345.1 Cupriavidus sp. WS
GCGAAAAACAAGGGGAACCTCAGCCTGTGCGGGCGCACGCGCATGTTTGCGCCAGATGCGCTGCATGGCCGAGACTGACACATCCCCCAGTCCCACGGCAAGCTTGTAGTTGCCCCAATGCGTCGCCCGTCCGCAGGCTTGTGCTTGAGCGTGTAGCTCAGAACACGCCAGCGCCGTCATTCTTGATGGACGCACGCTGCAATCGACCTGTGAAAGCGGGCCGAGGGCGGGGTACGATGGGTACAAGCGCAAGCGGGGAAGCAAAGTCCATATGGCTGTCGATACGCTGGGGTATTTGCTTGCCGTGCATATCACGCCGGCCAACGAACAGGAGCGCGCCCAGGTAGAGGAACTGGCGCAGCAAGTGCAGCAGGCAAGCGGCCAGACGGTGAAGGTGGCGTATGCCGACCAAGGCTATACCGGAGCGCAGCCGGCCCAAGCCGCAAGCGACGAAGGCATGGCGTTGCAGATCATCAAGCTGCCCGAAGCCAAGAAAGGCTTCGTCTTGCTGCCCAGACGGTGGGTGGTGGAACGCAGTTTCGGCTGGGCCAATCGCTTCCGCAGATTGGCGCGAGACGATGAACGTTTGCCAGAAACGTTGGCCGGATTGCACTTCGTGGTCTTTGCCATGCTCATGCTCGTTCATGCCGTACCTATCCTGCAAAGTGCATAACACCCTCTAGCCGAGATCCGCACGCAAGCGGGGGCATGGAATATGTGTTAGGTCCCGCTGCCTGCGATTACCTCGACGTCTCCATATTCGAGCGATGTGGCATTCCGGTGACATGGTTCGACTATTCTAGCTATGCACCATATTCCTAACTTTGGGGGCTTTCGAACCTGCTGTAAGCATTCAATATCGTTTGATACGCTGACAAGCGAGCCCAGAATGTTCATGGCCGCACTGTTAGCCAACATTAAAACGGCACCATTGGCTGTTCTTCGCTATCTACAATTCGCAGATCAGTATCAATCCGCATGGCTGGCTCCGGTGCCCGGTTTGAGTCTCAGGCAAATTACAGTTTGGGTCAATTCGGGTATTGGCTATGCGATTCTATCTATATTCTGGACAGCGGTGATCCTGCCTCCAATTCTATTTCTACGCGGTCTCTCGCGTTACGCAATAGGAGGTATATTGTGGTGCCTGTTGGCACTTTGGACAGGCTTTCTCGGCCACATGTTGCTCTATAAGACCTGGAATTTCTATGCCGGCACCCTTGTCGTTCCCGTTTCCGGGCTGTTGGTGACATTGTGCGTAGCTGCGATACAGGACACGCGGGCGGTGCAGTGGCTCGGCGGGGCACCACGTGTATTGATGGTTGCGTTTTCTCCTCTTCTTCTGTTGTTTCTCTGCAGTTCTGCATTGCTGCTGTTTACTGTGCTTCCTTTGACGATCCAGTCGGTACGTGCATTAGGGACCGGCATGTCGCAGCAAGTGCTGTCGATTCCTGCGTTTGGCTATGCTGCGCAGAGAACCCGAATTCGAGACTTCGCTGGTCGATGCCATATTCAGGGTGATGGGGCGCGCCGACTGGTGGTTGATAACTTGACGTTCTTTGCTTTCGATAATCTGAAGGAGCCACTCCAATCAGACTATCTCTACGACCAGGGTTTCGGATTGGATCTGAAAGGCGATGCCTTGCCCAGTCTTTTGAGACGGATCGGTTCTACGCTATTTTCGGCTTCGCTCATGGCGATAGCGCAGCGCGAGGGGAATATCTGCTGCATCGATCTGGACGGGAAATCGTGAATAGAAACCTTCTTGTTCCTGTTTCTATGTGGAAAGCCTGGCGAGTCCGGAAAGCCACAGCAACAGACATCCAAGGGGTTGATGCGGACTGGCAGAGCGTCGAATCATAATTGGCTACTGCAATTTCTCCGGATGTTCGCATGGCGAACATCCGGAGTCTGGATGCAATTATGTGCTCTGGCAGAGGGTGAGGAGAATGTTGCCAGATGTGGCGCCGTGGGGGTTAGCGGAGCCATTGGTTACAGTGCGCTACAAAAAAAAGACAACCTGAAGCGGGTCTTGGCCTTGGGTCGGATAGAATACCGCCACTTCTGCAAGTACTTAAGATCCCGCGCCGTTCCCACGATGGGCAAGAGCGGGCAGCCGGCATCGCCGGGTGTCGAAACATATCGATAGGTAGAGGGGGCATGAGTTGCTGCAAATTCCCATCACCGGCTGGCGCAGGTTTTGGCCGCGCCGGGATTCTGCTGAACTGGACATACTTGGCGAATGTCAGGGCTTCAGCGCGGCATTTCCTGTTTGTGCGACGTAGTGGTATCCGGTGAATGTCCACATTACAAGACAATGATCGTCCTGTCCATGCTGCAATGGGTTCGGGAGATAGCCCGGGTCTGAGGCCACGGACCACATGGATTGTTCGTTGCCGGTTCCATGGACGGCTGGTGCAGAGCCATATGCTGTCGATCGCCCAGATCCGCGCTGCGGTCAGCCGTCTTTGTTGTAGGTTGCAGTTTGGACCGGAACATTCACCGGTAGCGTTCATATGAGCAGTCAATCTAATGATGGCACCGGCATAGAGGATTATTTGAGTTGTGGACTTGCGGCGAGAGAATTTAATATGACGACACCTAATAGTGCCGCTGAAGTGGAGTAGATATTTTGTCAGGTGGGGTCGTATTTAAGAGAAATAATGCCTATGCCGCCACATCGATGGCAGCAAATTTGCTGTTTCCGCTCGCGGCGATTCCATTTCTGACTCGGTGTCTTGGAGCAGATGCCTTTGGCGAATTGGCTATTGCGCAGGCGACTGCCGTTATCTTCTGTCAAGTGGTTGACTATGGATTTTCGCTGAGTGGTGCGCGTGAGATTGCCGGTAATAAGGTGTTGTCTGAGATTTCATTGGTCTATTCTAAATATCAAAATGCCAGGCTGTTACTGCTGATCGCATGTGCGCTAATTTTCTCGTTGCTTCTGCCGACACGAATTTTTTCCATAGATAGATCGATTTTAATATTGGCAGTCATTCCCGCCGGTATTGGTGCATTTTTGCAGTCGAATTGGTTTTTCCAGGGAAGAGGCCTCTATGGATGGCTGGCCCTCGCTAATTTGATGGGGAAATCATTGTATTTGGCGGTGTCTATCTGGGTAGTCAAAGAGCCTCAGGACATCGGTTGGGCCGCCGCTGCATTTGGTGGAAGCTATCTGGTGAGCGGAGTTATTTCCTGGGTTGCGACACTTATGCTTTTCAAAGTCACCTGGAGCCGGCCGACGGATTTCTCGGAAATGATCGTTACGATTCGACGGGGAACCAAGAGTTTCATTTCATTAGCCCTGCTTTCCATCCATATGCAGCTTGTGATCTTGTTGACTGGTCACTTCGTGGATTCGAAGTCCGCAGGTCTCTTGTCCGTGCTAGATAAAATGGCACGGGGGCTGTCATCTCTCTCCGTGCCGATCGCGAACACTGCATTTCCGGTGATGAGCGATTTGTTGTCGAGGGATATAGAGCGGGCCAAGGTCACGCGTTCGCAGCTGTCCAAAGTAATGGTTTCATATGGTCTGGTATGTCTGGTGGGGATAGCCGTTTTCGGTGCGTGGGCCGTGGGGATGTTGTTCAAGGTAAACGTGGCTACGGGATTGGATAACATAACAAAGATTGTCTCCTTGCTCCCCATATTCATTGCCATTGGAGTGGTAAATGGTGGCTTGACACTCGTTCCTGCGGGCTTCGACTCAGAATATCTTGCCTCGATCGCTTTCGCGGAAACTATGGCGCTTATCGTATTCTTCGCCACGGTGTTTTGGATTCCAAAATATTCTGGCGTAATCACGATTGTCGTGGCCGAAGGATGTATGGCGGTTGCCTTCTACCTGTTTGCCAGAAGCCGGATGGGTATTCTATTTGGAATCGAGAGGGTCTGAAGTGTACGAAATCTCAGTTATTGTCTCGACCTGGCGCCGCGTCGAAATACTAAAAAAGGTCGTTTCTGCACTCCTGGCACAATCCATGTCGGCGGAACGATTCGAAATTCTCGTGATCGATAGCCGTAGCGGAGATGGAACCGATGAAGCGGTGCAAGATATAGCAGCCAGATCTGGCAGACCTGTACGCCTGGTTAACTGTGAAATCAACTCTATCAGTGCCAAGCGGAACTTAGGAATACAACTGGCAAATGGATGCTATTTGATTTTCCTGGATGATGATTGCATCCCGGATCCCGATCACTTGGAACGTTTCCTTGCGTCCGCCGCAGACACGAGGGGGCAACGTGTCGCATGGTGCGGAGGAGTTCGATTCGACAAGGGGCTGATTTCAGCCAGCAACTACTATCGATATAGGGATGAGTGCCATTTCTCTAAACTGCGTCCGAGAGCGGAGAAGCTCGAGTTTAGAGAAATTGTCACCATGAACATGATGATCGAGAAAGCCGTCTTGCTGGAGTCGGGCGTGACGTTCGATGAGCGCTTTCTTGGATATGGATATGAAGATGTTGAGTTCGGATGGCAACTGACTAAACGGGGGTTCTCGATCCGACCTTCGCCGGCGGAGATTCTACATGAGGAACTGAATGGTTCCCTCGTAAAGTTCAAAAACAAGATTTACCACTCGTCCAGGGACGGTTTTCCCGTGTTCAGGAAAGTGGCGCCCGACGCGATTTCCGTCCTGGGACGAACCACCGATCTGGAGCGAGGGCGGGAGAAATTGTCGGCAAAATCCCTGAGGCGGGCGGTGCTCTATTGGCTATTGGATTCGAAATTACCGTCGCTGGTTGAATGGTTCCTTACTCGGACAGACAGAATTGGATTTCTTTATGTTCGTCATGCTTTCCGGTTCGTATTGGCATCTGCGTATAGAAAGGGTTCTTTCGACAGAATTGACAGCTCTCAAGTGAGTGTCAGCGATGCTAACAAGAGAGGGTGGTATTCGTGAAGAACATTGAAACCGCGGGGATAGTGGTTTTGGTGATGTACTGGTTTCACTTGTTGAGAAACCTTTCCCCGATTTATTTCGTGGCACTGATGTTGGTCATTCTCGTGTTCATGACGGTAAGCTATGCGAATCGTCATGAGGCAAATCAGGATCCATGCTTCTGGCTCTTGCTGTTGCTGTGGATCTTTGCCTCAATTGTGACAATTGCCGTGGAGCCATCCTACGATAATTCGATCATTGGCCTGATAAGGTTCTGGTCGGTCATGCCGCTTATCTTTGCCTGCATGACTATGGGGGCAGGGGAGGTAGACCGCAAGATAAAATGGTTTGTTATTTTTTACGTGATAGCATCATTGTCCTATCCGCTTCAGTATCTGATAGGACCTATCGAGTGGTTTGCTGAGCCAAGCGAACGGGCGGGTGTGGAACGCTTCGCCGCATTGACGGGCAGCCTTACGTCATATGGCAGCAGTGTTGGTATTGCT
This sequence comes from Cupriavidus sp. WS, assembly GCF_000395345.1. Classification (NCBI taxonomy): domain Bacteria; kingdom Pseudomonadati; phylum Pseudomonadota; class Betaproteobacteria; order Burkholderiales; family Burkholderiaceae; genus Cupriavidus; species Cupriavidus sp. WS. Next base: position 5,387 of record NZ_AQPL01000499.1, read on the forward strand.
TCCATAGGTGCGTTCGGATTCTTTTCGTTCCCTGTTGCCCTGTGTCTCTTCATAATTTTCATCATCGGTGGAATCCTGTCGCTTCAAAAGGCAGCGTTGGCGAATCTGGCTCTTGCTCTGATTCTCGGGTGCTGGATTCGTGGTAATGTGAATAGACGTGTGATACTTCGCATGGCGGTATTATCAGTCCCCGTCGTTATGCTGGGTTGGATCGCTATCTCTTTCTATTCATCTGCTGATGCTGGGTCTGCTAGTGTGTTCGAGGTCGCGCTCCGCTCGGTAGAGCGGTGTTATCTCAGGTCGACAGGAACTTACGTCCGATGTCACATTCTTTGAATCAGTCATAGATCGGATAACGGAACTGCCGGCAGCTGCCTTCGATTATCACGGCTGGCGGGTTGCCCTATTTGGGGCGGGTGTATATGGCGGTGCTGGTGCACTCGGATATCCTGACATCCCTACTGCGCACAATGGCGTCGTCGAATTGATCCTGATCTTTGGTGCAATAATTGGTGGCATTATCTGCATCTATCTGTTAGGGCTGCTGTTGTTTTCCGTTCGACTGCATTTGCGCGAACAGAGAAAACCGCCGGTCGAGGTCAAATTCCTATTGGCTGCTCTTTTTTTGTTCTTGCTAAATAATGCTTTCACCGGTGGCGGATTTTTTCAGCCCGTAAGCGCATCTATGTTCTGGCTCGTGATGTTCCGGCTCAGATTCGTGAACAAAAGTCATATCGTCAATCAAATTTAGAGAAAGGTTTCGCTCATGAAGACACAGTCGTCGTTGTTGATAACTGGAGGCACAGGCTCCTTTGGCAATGCCGTTCTTCGGCGATTCCTGGATTCCGATATTGCTGAAATTCGAATCTTCAGTCGAGACGAGAAGAAACAGGATGATATGCGGAAAAAATACGCAAATCCCAAACTTAAGTTCTACATTGGTGATGTTCGCGATCGGCATAGCGTGGCGGCAGCCATGCGCGGTGTGGACTATGTATTTCATGCGGCGGCGCTGAAGCAGGTGCCGTCGTGCGAGTTCCATCCCATGCAAGCTGTGCAAACCAACGTGATCGGGACGGAGAATGTGCTTGAGGCGGCGGTTGCTGCGGGCGTTGAGCGAGTAGTCTGCCTAAGCACTGATAAGGCGGTTTATCCGATCAATGCCATGGGCATCAGCAAGGCGATGATGGAGAAGGTGATGGTAGCGGCCAGCCGTAACCTGGAAGGGACCGGGACTGTCATATGTGGCACGCGGTATGGCAATGTGATGGCTTCGCGCGGATCCGTCATTCCGCTGTTTGTGGACCAGGTTCTTGCAGACAAACCCATCACGGTGACGGATCCCGCGATGACGCGGTTCATGATGACGCTTGCCGATGCGGTCGATTTGGTACTGCACGCCTTTCAGCATGGGAACAATGGCGACATCTTCGTGCAAAAGGCGCCGGCGGCGACCGTCGACGTGCTTACCAAGGCCATCCTCGAACTGATGCAAAGGCCGGGACATCCTGTCCATGTGATTGGCACTCGTCACGGGGAGAAGCTCTATGAGGCGTTGCTCAGTCGGGAGGAAATGGCCTGTGCCGAGGATATGGGGGATTATTTCCGCGTTCCACCTGATGGCCGTGATCTGAACTATGCCAAGTTCGTTGAAGAAGGCGAGGCGCGTATCACGCGAAGCACGCATGGAGAGGACTATAACTCTCACAACACAAGGCGGCTGGACGTGGCCGGAATGAAGGCGCTACTGCTCAAACTGGATTTCATGCAGCGTATTGCACGGGGCGAACATGCCGTTGCGGAGGAGTGACGCGTGAAGGTGTTAATCACTGGAGCCAATGGTTTCATTGGCAAGAACCTCCGCCTGCATCTGGCTGAGCGCGAAGATGTATCGATAGTGTGTTTCACCCGTGAGGATGATCCCGCTCGCCTGAAGGCGTTGTTGGGGGAGGTGGATTTCGTCTTTCACTTGGCTGGAGTCAATCGTCCGGAGGATCCGGCGGAGTTTGTCGCGGGCAATGTTGATCTGACCATGGCATTGTGCCAAGCACTGCGAGCTGAGATGGATAGCAGGGGGCGCAGGGTTCCGGTTATCTACACGTCGTCGACTCAAGCCCGGCAGGACAATCCATATGGGCGCAGCAAGCGAGGTGCCGAAGAGCTTTTGCAGGCGGTCGCGCAGAGCCATCAAATTCCGGTGCATGTGTTCCGCCTGCCCAACGTGTTTGGCAAATGGTGCATGCCCAACTACAACTCCGCGGTCGCCACGTTTTGCCACAACATTTCTCGTGGTCTCTCTATCCAGGTGAATGACCAGGCTGCTCCGGTCACGCTCGTGTATGTGGACGATGTCATCGAGCGGTTCGTTCAAATAATGGATGGAGCCGACGCTCAAAGAGATACTGAAGGTTTTAGCCAGGTAACGCCTCAGTACACCGTTACCGTCGGCGAATTGGCACGCCAGATCCAAGTATTTCGGGACAGCCGCAGCACACTTACAATCGACCGCGTAGGGAGTGGCTTCCTGCGGGCTCTCTACGCGACCTACGTGAGCTATCTGCTCCCCGAATCGTTCGCATACGAGGTGCCCAGCCACGGCGATGCGCGCGGCGTATTCGTGGAGATGCTGAAGACGCCGGATTGCGGCCAGTTTTCTTTTTTTACCGCTCACCCTGGGATCACGCGAGGAGGGCATTACCACCACACGAAGACCGAGAAATTCCTCGTCATCAAGGGGCGTGCATGCTTCAAGTTCCGCCATATGCAGACCGGCGAAATGCACGAATTGGTCACCAGTGGCGAGCGGCCGGAGATCGTTGAGACTGTTCCAGGCTGGACTCACGACGTCACCAACATTGGGACAGACGAGATGGTCGTCATGCTGTGGGCCAACGAGGTATTCGATCGGGCTCATCCCGATACCTTTGCCTGTCCGGTCTAAGCCGATGGCCTCCGCTACTCATATTTCTTCGATGCCGATGAAAAAACTCAAAGTCATGACTGTGGTCGGCACCCGACCCGAGATCATTCGCCTGTCGCGGGTGCTGGCACGTTTCGACGAGCATTGCGAGCATATACTCGTGCATACCGGACAGAACTACGACTACGAACTGAACCAGATATTCTTTGATGATCTTGGTATCCGCAAGCCTGACCATTTCTTGAATGCTGCGGGTGGTAACGCCGCAGAGACCATAGGCAATATAATCATTGCTATGGATCGGGTATTGGGCGAGGAGAAGCCGGAGGCGCTCCTGGTGCTCGGCGATACCAATAGTTGCCTATCGGTGATTCCCGCCAAGCGGCGCAAGACTCCAATTTTTCACATGGAAGCCGGAAATCGCTGTTTCGATCTGCGCGTGCCAGAGGAGATAAATCGGCGCATTGTCGATCATACTGCGGACATCAATCTCACCTATAGCTCGATTGCCCGCGAGTATCTGCTTCGCGAAGGCTTGCCGCCGGACATGGTAATCAAGACGGGAAGTCCGATGGCAGAGGTGCTGGCCCACTACCGGCCCGCAATCGATAAATCAGGGGTGCTTGAACGTTTGCGGCTGAAGGAGCGAGAGTTTTTCGTCGTCAGTGTCCACCGGGAAGAAAATGTTGACTCCGATGCCAGCTTCGGAAGGCTTGTGCAGGTTCTGAACACGGTGGCCGAGCAACATGGCCAACCCGTCATCGTTTCCACTCATCCGCGCACCCAGAAGAGAGTGGATGCGATGAACGTGACATTCCATCCCAATGTTCAATTGCTGAAGCCCCTGGGATTCTCGGATTACAACAAACTTCAAATGTCCGCGACTGCCGTGCTGTCGGATAGCGGCACAATTAACGAAGAATCGTCCATTATGAATTTCCCCGCTCTCAATCTGCGAGAGGCGCATGAGCGCCCGGAGGGCATGGAGGAAGCGGCCGTGATGATGGTGGGACTGAATATTGAACGTGTGTTGCAGGGACTCGAGATATTGCGTACCCAACTGCGCGCCGAGGAGCGTTCCCTGAGGCAAGTCGCGGACTACAGCATGTCAAACGTTTCCGACAAGGTACTGCGTATCGTTCACAGCTATACGGACTACGTGAATCGCGTCGTGTGGAAGAAGTATTAGGGGGGCGGATGCGCTTGCTTATTGTAACACAGTACTTTTGGCCTGAGAACTTCCGGATCAATGATCTGGTGGCCGAACTGGTACGGCGCGGTCATACGGTTACCGTGTTGACTGGGTTACCCAATTATCCGGACGGAAGCGTGTTTCAACAGTTTCGTGACAATCCGGACGCCTACTCGTGCTACGGGGAAGCGGAGATCGTGCGCGTGCCAATGTTGCCCAGGGCCAAGGGCGGCCTGCGATTGATGCTGAACTATCTCTCTTTCGCGCTCAGTGCATCTCTATTGGGTATATGGAAGCTTCGCGGACGGCAATTCGACGCGATATTTGCCTATGAGCCATCGCCCATTACAGTGGGATTGCCTGCGGCACTGATGCGGGCAATCAAACGTGCACCGATGGCTTTCTGGGTGCTGGACCTGTGGCCGGAAACCTTGCAAGCGGTCGGCGTGGTCCGGTCGCGCAGGCTCCTGCAGATCGTCGGAAAACTGGTTGCTTTCATCTATGGCCGTTGCGATTTGATACTTGCTCAATCGCGGAGCTTTATCCCCCAGATCCGAAAGTACGCCTGTGCCAACAGGAGGGTGGAATATTTTCCGAGCTGGGCGGAGTCGCTGTTCGATCTGGAGGCAGCCACGCCAGCCCAGGAGGTGCCACAACGACTGGGTTGTTTCAATGTGATGTTTGCCGGCAATATCGGCGACGCACAGGACTTCCCAGCTATTCTGGCCGCCGCGGAGAGATTGAAGCAATACGAGCACATTCGGTGGCTAATCATTGGCGACGGGCGCGCTGCGCGGTGGGTTGCGGACGAAATCGAACGACGCGGCCTGCAGGACCATGTGCTGATGTTGGGAAGATATCCGGTCGAAAGAATGCCATCCTTCTTTAGGCATGCACATGCCTTGCTGGTTAGCCTGAAGGATGAGCCAATTTTTTCGATGACGATTCCAGGGAAGCTTCAATCGTACTTGGCAGCGGGTCTTCCCGTAGTGGCGATGCTGAATGGGGAGGGGGCTGATGTCGTGAAGAATGCCGGAGCAGGTTTCACGTGTGCCGCAGGAGATCACGTGGCATTGGCGAATGGAGTCCTGGCACTTTCGCAGATGACCGACGACGAGCGTAGGGCCATGGGTACTAATGCAAGAGTTGTCAGTGACCGCGAATTTGACAGGGATACCCTGATCCGCCGACTGGAGCACTGGCTCGGAACCATGTCCCGCGACAATCTACCCCCCACCATCTCTCGGGAGACGCAATGATTCTCGTAACGGGTGCGACTGGGTTCGTCGGCAGCGCCTTGGTCAGGAAGTTGGCTACGGGGCCCGTCCCGGTTCGCGCGTGTATCCGACGTTCAAAGGCCGTAATGCCGGAGGGGGTACAGGTTATGCATGTCGGCAGCCTGTCGGCAGATACCGACTGGCGTGAGGCATTATCGGCAGTCGCGGTGGTCGTGCACACCGCGGCTCGGGTGCACGTCATGGACGATAACGCAGTCGACCCGCTTGCTGCATTTCGCTCGATCAATGTCGAAGGCACTTTGAGTCTCGCTCGTCAGGCCGCTGCTGCGGGTGTGAAGCGGTTTGTCTTTCTCAGCTCGATCAAGGTCAACGGTGAGGCAACGACACCGGGAAATCCCTTTCAGGCTGACGACATTCCCGCACCACTCGATCCCTATGGGGTGTCGAAGATGGAGGCAGAGCGGGGGTTGTGGGAGATAGCGGACCAGACGGGTATGGAAGTTGTTATTATTCGTCCCCCGCTGGTTTACGGCCCCGGCGTGAAGGCGAATTTCGATGCGATGATGAAATGGCTTAGTCGAGGGATACCTTTACCATTAGGGGCAATTCACAATGCCCGCAGCTTGGTCGCTATCGACAACCTGATAGCGCTGATCGAGGCATGCGTGGATCATCCCGCTGCCGCAAATCAGATATTTCTGGTCTCCGACGGCGAAGATCTATCGACGACGCAGTTGCTGCAGCGCATGGGGTGGGCTCTCGGACGCCCGGCGAGACTGGTTAACGTGCCGGCCATTCTGCTCCGCATGGGAGCGACGGCACTGGGCAAGTCCTCCATCGCACAGCGATTGTGTGGATCGCTTCAGGTCGACATTTCAAGAACACAAGAAATCCTGGCTTGGAGTCCGCCGGTATCTGTGGACGAGGGGCTGCGAAGGGTAGCGGAGGGTTATCGACGTGAAGCGTCTGTTTGATTTGTTGTTGGCGGCCTGCGCAGGAATATTCTTGCTTGTGCCTATCGTGGTGATTGCCGTGGCGGTCCGCTTGACCTCGCCGGGGCCGGCGTTGTATTGGTCGAATCGAGTAGGAAAGAACAACAGGATTTTCCGGATGCCGAAGTTTCGGAGCATGCGGGTTGGGACGCCCGCGGTGGCCACTCATCTGTTGAAGAATCCAGACGCCCAGCTTACGCCGATTGGCAGCTTCCTGCGCAAGAGCAGCCTTGACGAGTTGCCGCAGCTTTGGAGCATTCTTGTCGGAGACATGAGCTTTGTCGGACCGCGCCCGGCGCTCTTCAATCAGCAGGACCTGATTTCCTTGCGCACCAGCGAAGGTGTCCATGAACTGGTACCCGGGCTTACCGGCTGGGCACAGATCAACGGCAGGGACGAACTGCCGATTCCGGAGAAGGTCAAGCTAGACCGCCAATATTTGGAGCGACGATCGTTTCTTTTTGATCTTCGCATCTTGTGGATGACATTTGAAAGGGTCATCCGGCGCGATGGGATTACGCATTGATGGTAGCGTCATGAAGAGCTTGTTGATTGTCGGTGCGGGAGGGCACGGCCGGTCGGTGGCAGAGACTGTGTTGGCCGGTCATGTCTTCAATTTGGTTGGATTTGTCGACGACGCGGCTCCCGGTTTGGCCAAGGTCTGGGATTGGCCGGTGATCGGTACTACTGCGTCTTTGGAGCGATACCGTTCAAAAGCGGATGCTGCCATAGTTGCCATTGGCAACAATTCGTTGCGGGAGATCTTGTTTGATCGTCTTGTTGATCTGGGATTTGAACTCCCCACATTGATCCACCCGGGGGCCATCGTGTCTTCTCGAGCGGTCATCGGGGCGGGGAGTGTCATCATGGCGAGGGCGGTCGTGGGCACGGAGGCGCATCTGGGGGCGGGCGTGATTGTCAACAGTGGAGCCGTAGTCGACCATCATTGTCACGTTGGGGACTTCGGCCATCTTGGCGTAAACGCGGCTATGGCAGGAGGTGCGATGCTGGGCCGCGCGGCATGGATGCAGGCCGGGTCGGTGCTAGGTTATGGTGTGAGGGTGGAAGATGGGGCCGTTCTGGTGCCCGGCAGGGCCCTTCATGTGAGTTGAGAAGTCAGAATGCCATCATTCAATAAAGCTGCCGCTCCATTGTTGGCGCTGTCGCGTCCCACAAAACGTCTGGTCGTTGCTGTCCTTGATCTGGTGCTGTCCATTTTTTCCGTCTGGGCTGCCTTTTACCTGCGGATCGATCAGACTGGCTTGCCTCAGGATCAGCAAGGCTATGTTTATATGCTGGCCCCTCTATTGGCTTTCCCGTTATTCGTGCGATTTGGTTTGTATCGCGCGATTTTTCGCTATACGGGTATGGCCGCTTTGGCTAATACCGCCACTGCGGTGGGCCTGTACGGCGCGATCTTTTTTGTGGCGCTTCTCGTGTTCAAGTGGGATGGCGTACCACGCAGCGTAGGCTTGATTCAGCCAATGCTTTTTCTGCTCCTTGTCGGGGCCAGTAGGGCGATGGCCAAATTCTGGCTTGCAGGCTGGTCTGGCAAGTCACGCCGTGCGGAAGCGCGTCTTTTGATTTATGGCGCCGGGGAGGCTGGCGTGCAGATAGCTTCGGCCCTTGGTGCCACGCAGAAGTTTGTACTGTTGGGCTTTATCGACGATGATCGCACCAAAGTTGGCGGCCACATCAACGGTCTGGACATTCTGAGTCCCGAAGATGTGCCGGATGCGGTCGAGCGTATGGGAGTGACCGACATTCTGTTAGCGATCCCGTCGCTAGACCGGGGGCTCCGCAATGCAATCATTGCTTCCCTGCGAGAATTGCCGGTTCATGTGCGCACGCTGCCGGGAATGGTGGATCTGGCTTCCGGGCGTGTCACGGTGCACGACGTTCAGGAGTTAGATGTCGAAGATCTGCTCGGGCGCGCCCCTGTGCCGCCGCATGTGGGGCTGCTTGCGCGAAATCTCCTGGGCAAGACGGTGCTGGTCACGGGAGCAGGCGGGAGCATCGGCAGCGAGCTATGCCGACAGATTCTGCGGGAGAACCCGAGCCGGCTCTTGCTTGTCGAGCACAACGAATTTGGGCTCTACACCATCCATCGGGAATTGGAGAGCTTGTGCACAGAGCACGGGCTGGCAGTGCAGGTGGTGCCTTTGCTGGGCAGCGTGGTCAATTTCGGACGCATTAGGGAAATATGCCAGTTGTATCGTCCGGCGACTGTATACCATGCGGCAGCCTACAAACATGTGCCATTAGTGGAGTGCAATCCATCGGAAGGGGTGCTCAACAACATATTCGGAACGCTGAATACGGCTCGCGCAGCGATGGAAAGCGGCGTGATGCATTTCGTTCTGGTCTCGACGGACAAGGCGGTACGCCCGACCAATGTCATGGGTGCTACCAAACGAATGGCCGAACTGGTGCTTCAGGCATTGGCCGCGAGCAAGACCGTACGATTCCATCAGCCAGATGACACATTGAGCGCAGCGGTACCTAACGAAACCATTTTCGCCATGGTTCGTTTTGGCAATGTTCTGGGCAGCAGCGGTAGCGTCGTGCCACTATTCCGGAAACAATTGAGCGAAGGCGGTCCCGTGACCGTGACACATGAGAATGTGACTCGCTACTTCATGACTATTCCAGAGGCGGCACAACTCGTGCTTCAAGCTGGCGCAATGGCTCATGGCGGTGATGTCTTCGTATTGGATATGGGCTCTCCCGTCAGGATCATGGATCTGGCGAGGCGCATGATTCAGTTGTCGGGACTGACTGTGCGCAATGACACTAATCCGGATGGCGACATTGAGATTCAGATCACAGGGCTGCGTCCCGGTGAGAAACTCTACGAGGAATTGCTTATTGGCGATAACCCGGAAGGCACCATGCACGAGCGAATCATGAAAGCGCATGAAGACCTGGTGTCCTGGTCCGAACTTGGACCGCTGTTGGTCGAAATGCGGAATGCCGCTATTCGGAACGACGAGGCCACCATCAAGAAAATATTGACGCAACTGGTACATGGATATGTCGTACGGCCGACCGATACGGCTTCGGCCCTTGCCTTGTAACAAACTCATTATAGATAAACAAAATCGGGAAAGTCTCAGAAAGGGCTGGTGAATTGTTATGCAGAAGAAGTTGATGGCAATCGTGGTAGCGGCTGTGGCCGGCGCCGGAATCGGCGCGGCCATTGGTTATGGACCTTTGCTTCGCTACAAGTCCGAGGGTATCCTCAACGTGCCTATGGGCACTACTGAGTACAAGCGTATTGCTGAGCTTGCCAACGGAGCGGATTCGGGGAGTCAATTCATGGACGTGTCGCCGCTGCCGGGCATTCAGAATGGCAGTGCTGAGCGACTTATTCACGAGATCACTTCTGGCGACTGGCAGAAGCCCGTACCGAAAATCAGTAAAGTCGATACCAAGGACGTGCCAGATATCCTGTTGCAGTTGGAGTTGGAGCGGGAGAAGGATCAGGACCGCGATCAGAATCGCGATCAGAATCGCGATCAAAACAAAAACACCGCCGGACGGGTTACAACGCAACCTCCGCCTCCGGTGTACATGGGTGTACGGGTCGTTGCGACCGCTTCCAGTCCGGTCGATGCCGCTCGCGTGGCAACCTGGCTCGGAGCGTATTTCAAGGACGTGGCGGCGCGCGAGGCGGTTCGCGATCAAGTGGCTCGCTGGACGGCGGACAACATACAGTTTGCCGACCGGGCTCGTGAGCGCAGGCTCAAGTACCAGTTTGACATCGAGCAAGCGGAAGCTCGTGCTGCTGCGCTGAAGCGGGTCGTCACCAGCTATCCGGAAGCTGCCCGACGCGATGTGTCGCAGGTTGTGGACGTGCGCAAGGAGAACGAAAAGTTCATTTCCCCCTTGGCCCAACTGGTTGGTGCTGAATCGGAAGCGATCGAGATCAATGGGAAAATCGAGAAGCTGGATCGCGAGGCTGCGCAACAGATTTTCGTCAAGGAACTGATCGCCAACACCGAGGCGGTGGTGGCGAGCGCAAGAGGCGGAAATGATAGCGTGACGAAAGTGTCGGCAGTGATCTCCGATTTCTCCAAGAAGGCGAAGACGGAGGCGGAGCGCGAGAAGATTTCGGCACTGGCAGCTGATATCTCGCAAATATCGGCTCGCTTCCTGTCCCAGGCACGGTTTCTGGCAAAACCCGCTATTCCGACACAACCCGAGCGTCCACAGCCGCTGTTGATCACGATACTTGGTGCAATACTGGCGGCCTTGATCGCGGCTGCCGTGTTTTGGCGAGAGGCGCTGTTTGGCCTGATGCAATCGGACCGGGCGTCGAAGCATTGAGAAAAAGCGAGCGACACCGATTTGTATGCCGGTATTGCCTCGGCGAGATGGACATCCATCGATGGCCGGCCTGACGAGTGTCAGAGTGATCCCGAAAGGGTGCCCAGAGTAGAGCGATGGATGGAGTCGACTTGGACGCTTTAGTGGAGGGACCTGCTACATATGCTAGCATGGATGAGCGGTGTTTGCAGGCAGTCCCAAGTTCGGGAAATTTATTGCCGCATGCCATCGCTCATCTGTATCGTGATTGCTGGCTGTTCTCATTCACCCGTTCCCGACGATCCAAAAGTCACATTCGAGTGGGCCAGTAGATCTACGGCGCCACGTACGCGACTCAATTTTGCGGAAATGGTGTTCGACTTGCCACGCCCTCTTATCTGTTTGGACGTGATTCGGCATTTCTGTCCTGTGGTGCAGGCGTCGGTACGAGTTCGCTGTCTATGAATGGGGTTAAGGCCGATAAATATGAAAAAAATAATCACATTAGGTGTGACACTTCTCCAGTTCTGGAGCGCCAGCGGTATGGCGGCAGTCGGGACGTGCGAGTTTCTCTGGGGGACGGCGTCATCTGCATATCAGGTGGAAGGCGGGTGGAATAGTGATGGGAAAGGGCCATCCAATTGGGACCAGTTTACCCACCAGGACCTGACGAAGAATGTCATTGGGAGATCGGATAATGCTGATGTCTCCGTGAATCAGATATCCAGAACAGTTTATCTCGCTGACATACGGTTGATGAAACGGCTCGGAATCAATGCATATCGATTCTCCATCAGTTGGGCGCGTATCATGCCGGATGGGTATCGAGTCAATCAGAAGGGCATCGATTATTATCGTGGTCTCATTGCAGATCTTAAGGCGGCAGGAATAACACCGGTCGTCACGCTGTATCATTGGGACATGCCATTGTCTCTTTATGAAAAAGGTGGCTGGGGGAATTCTGATTCCCCTGGTTGGTTCGATAAATATTCCCGGGTCGTGTTTGATAATTTCGGAAGTAGTGTCCCGTATTTTCTGACATTCAATGAGCCGGAGGGGGATAGAACCTGTCAGATTTTTTGTGT
>NZ_AQPL01000500.1:0-16961 GCF_000395345.1 Cupriavidus sp. WS
CCCGGCAGCACGCCGATCAGGGTGCCCAGCACGCAGCCGAGGAAGGCGTAGGCGAGGTTTTGCAGGGTCAGGGCGGTCGAGAAGCCCAGGCCCAGGTTGGCGATTAGTTCCATATGGCCGTCTCCTTAACCTGCCAAGAATGCCGGCCACACCGGCATCTGAAGATTGATGCCGTAGACGAAGGCGCCCACGCTGATCAGCACCAGCACGATGGCGTTGAGCACCGCGCCCTTCCAGCTGAATTCATGGCTGGCCATCGAGGACACCAGCACCAGCACCAGCACCGACAGCACCATGCCGAGCGGCTTGAGCAGCAGGCCGAACAGCACCACCGAACCCAGGATCCACAGCAGCGTCTTGATGTCCCAGCGGGCCAGCTGGTCCTCTTCCGTCTTGGAAGACAGCGAGCTCCACAGCACCAGCGCGCCCAGCAGGGCGAGCACGACGCCGAGCCAGAACGGGAAGTATCCCGGTCCCATCTTTGCCGCGGTCCCCATGGAATAGCCGCGTGCGACCCAGGAAAAGCCGAATCCGACCAGGATGAACATCAGGCCGGAGGCAAAGTCCTTTTGGCTACGTATGCGCAAAATGATTCTCCTCGATATATCTGCTTGAAATCCGGGCGGCTGGCGCATGCTGCGTCGCACAAAAACGATGGGCGAAAGCCGGGCTGCCACAGGCAGGGAGGAAAGTAAGGGGAATACCTTTCAGTTACCTTTCGGATGTCTTGTGAAATGGTCAATCTGCGGGTATCTCCCTAGGAGACATATGAAGGGGCGCCGGCGGGCCTCGCGTCGGGCCTTGCGCGGGGCCGCGCGGTAGGGCCATCGGGGCGCTGCGCTATCATCGTCCGCTGCCCCTGCCGTGGCGCGCCCGTCCGTGGCGTGTGGGCAATGCGGCACCGCACTAAAAAGGAAAGCCGCTTTGGAAAGCATCGACCATGTCATCCTGATCGGCGCCGTCGTGATGTCCCTGGGCATTGTGGTGGGCGCCTTCTCGGCGCGCCTCGGCGTGCCGTTCCTGCTGGTCTTCCTGTCGGTGGGCATGCTGGCCGGCGTCGACGGCCCGGGCGGCATCCGCTTTTCCAATACCTGGCTGAGTTTCCTGGTCGGCAACCTGGCGCTGGCGGTGATCCTGCTCGACGGCGGCCTGCGCACGCGGCTGGCCACGTTCCGCGTGGCGCTCCGGCCGTCGCTGTCGCTGGCCACCGTGGGCGTGCTGGTGACCACCGGCACGGTGGGACTGTTCGCGGCCTGGATGCTGGAGATCGACTGGAAGCTGGGCCTGCTGCTGGGCGCCATCGTCGGCTCCACCGACGCCGCGGCGGTGTTCTCGCTGCTCAATACCAGCGGCATCCGCCTCAAGGAGCGCGTGGCCAGCGTGCTGGAGATCGAGTCGGGCATCAACGACCCGATGGCGATCTTCCTGACCCTCACGCTGATCGAATGGATCGGCGCGCCGGCCGGGCTGAGCGCGGGCGCGCTGGCGTGGCGGCTGGTGGTGCAGTTCGGCGTGGGCGGCCTGCTGGGCGCGGGGCTGGGCTACTGCCTGGCCAATGTGATGGAGCGCATCCGCGTGGCCGAGGGCCTGCAGGCCATCCTGCTGTGCTCGGGCGGGGCGATGGTGTTCGCCATCGTGCAGAGCGCCGGCGGCAGCGGCTTCCTGGCGGTCTACCTGACCGGCATCCTGGTCGGCAACCGCGACCGCGCGGTCAGCGCCGACACCATGCGCGCGATGGACGGCATGGCGTGGCTGTCGCAGTCGGCGATGTTCCTGCTGCTGGGCCTGCTGGTGGCGCCGCACCGGATCTGGGAAGTGGCCGGGCCCGCCGCGGCGGTGGCGGTGTTCCTGATGCTGGTGGCGCGCCCGGCCGCGGTCTGGCTGGCGCTGCTGCCGTTCCGCTTCAGCGCGCGCGAGAAGGGCTTCGTGGCGTGGATGGGCCTGCGCGGCGCGGTGCCGATCGTGCTGGCGCTGTTCCCGCTGCTGCAAGGTTTGCCCGAATCGGGCCTGCTGTTCCGGGTGGCCTTCGCGGTGGTGCTGGCCAGCCTGCTGCTCCAGGGCACCACGGTGAAGTTCGCGGCGCGCCTGGCCCGCGTGCTGCGGCCCGCCTACCCCGAGCCGCTGGCGCGCGCGCGCCTGCACGGCACGCATGCGCCGGCGCTCGAAGTGATGCAGTTCGCGGTGCAGGCCGGCTCGCCGGCCGAGCACCTGCGCGCCGACCAGCTCGAATTGCCGCCGCGCTGCCGCCTGCTCACGGTGGTGCGCGAACGGGCGCTGGCGGCGCCGGAGCAGACCGTGCTGCGCGCCGGCGACGCGGTTTCCATCCTGGCGCCGGGCACCAGCGTGCCGACGCTGGCGCTGCTGTTCCACAAGCCGGCCCCGGCGCCGGCCTGGGGCAAGGCCAGCCACGATTTCCTGCTGAGCGGCGAGGCCATGCTGCGCGACGTGGCGGGACTGTACGGCACGCGCGACCTGACCGCCGCGCAGGCGGCCATGACGCTGGAGGCCGCCATGCAGGCGACGTTCACGTCGCCGCCGGTGGAGGGGGATACGGTGGAGATCGGCGGCCTGGCGCTGACCGTGACGCGCATGGACGGCCCGCGCATCATCCAGGTCGGGCTGCTGCTGCCGCGCGCGGCGCGCGGCGCGGTGGCGCAGCAGGACTGAGCGCGCCGCCCGGGCGCGTTCCATCCACCTTCAGTCCACGCTTAGTCCACCTTGGCGCCGGACGCCTTGACGATCTGCGCGTACTTCCTGAGCTCGCGCTGCACCAGCGCGCCGAACTGCTCCGGCGTGCCCGGTGCCGGCTGCGCGCCGATGCGCGCCAGGCGGGCCTTCATGTCGTCGGTCTTGAGGATGGCCACGATGTCGTGGTTGAGCCGCTCGACGATCTCGCGCGGCGTATTGGCCGGCGCGAACACGCCGAACCACGTGGAGATGTCGAAGCCTTCCAGCCCCAGGCCCTTGCCGGCCTCGGCAATGGTCGGCAGCTCCGGGAAGGTGGCCGCGCGCGCCGCGGTGGTCACGGCGAACGCCTTGAGCTTGCCGGCCTTGATGTTGGCCGCGGCCGAGGCGAGGTTGTCGAAGATCATGTCGGTCTGGCCGGACAGCACCGACAACTGCGCCGGCGCGGCGCCGTTGTACGGGATATGGACCATGCTGACCCGGGCCATGCTCTTGAACAGCTCGCCCGACAGGTGGCCCGCGCTGCCGTTGCCGCCCGAGGCGTAGTCGAGCTTGCCCGGATTCCTGCGCGCGTATTCGACCAGCTCGCGCAGGCTGGTGATGTGCAGGGCGGCGGCCTTGCCGGGGTGCATCACCAGCACGTTGGGCACGTCGGCCACCAGCGTGACGGGGCTGAAGTCCTTGACCGGGTCGTACGGCATCCTGGCGAACAGCGTCGGGTTGATGGCATGCGTGGCCACCGCGCCCATCACGATGGTGTAGCCGTCGGCCGGCTGCCGGGCGACGTAGTCGGCGCCGAGGTTGCCGCCGGCGCCGGGACGGTTCTCCACCACCACGGGCTGGCCCAGGCTGTCCTTGAGCTTGTCGCCGATGGCGCGCGCCACGGTGTCGAGCGGACCGCCCGCCGGGTAGGGCACGACGAACTTGAGCGGCTTGGCGGGATAGGCCGGCGCGGCCGCGGCCGGCATCGCGCCCGGGATGGCGAGGGCGCCGGCGGCCAGCAGCGCCGCGGCGCATCGTTGCTTGAACAGGGAAAAGCGCATGGGTTGGCGTGGTACGGAGGAAAGTGGCTTACCGCATGCCGATGCCGCGCGCCATCATGACCGCGCACAGCGGCAGCAGGATCAGCAGGTGCGCCTCGATCATGACCCAGCGGCGCGCTGTCTTCAGGTCCGCCGCGTCGGGCACGAAGTCCGGCTGCGCACCGGCCTGCAGGCGCCAGCGGCGGATGGCGAAGGTGGGCGGCAGCGAGCACAGCGCGATCACCACGAACACCGTCATCTTGGCGTGGAACCACGGGTTGTGCAGGTAGAACTGCACGCCCTTGGCGCCGAAGAACAGGCGCAGCAGGCCGCTGGCCAGCACCGCCACGGCGGACAGGAAATAGACCAGGTCGTAGATCGACAGCCGCCGCAGCGTGGCCGGCGTGATGCCGGGGCGCAGCACCACTGCCTCGGCGGTCATCAGCGCGATCAGCAGGAAGATGAAGGTGAAGTGCAGGAAGGCCAGCAGGGCGTCGGTCAGCATCCAAACTCCTCTCGTGGGTGGGCAGGCGCCGGCCGGCGGCGCGCGGGTCAGGTCTCTTGCGCGTGCTTGCTTGCCGCGGCCCGCCGCATCACAGCACGCCCTTCGCGCGCAGCGCGGCGATCTGCTCCGCGCCGTAGCCGAGCATGTCCGCCAGCACGGCGTCGGTGTGCTCGCCCAGCAGCGGCGGGTGGCGCACGGCCTCGGGCGGGGTGGCGCTCATCTTGATCGGGCTGCCGACCAGCTTGACCTCGCCGGCGCTCGGGTGCGGCAGGTCCACGCGCAGGCCGCGCGCCTTGACCTGGGCATCCTCGAACACGTCGTCCAGCGTGTTGATCGGGCCGCACGGCACGCCGGCGGCTTCCAGGTCCAGGATCCACTGCGCGCGCGTGCGCGGCCTGACCATCTCGGCCAGGATCGGCACCAGCACGTCGCGCTGGGCCACGCGCTGCGGGTTGGTGGCGAAGCGCGCGTCGTCGGCCAGTTCGGGCCGCCCGCCCGCGGTGACGAACTTGCGGAACTGGCCGTCGTTGCCCACCGCCACGATGATCCAGCCGTCGGCGGCCTGGAAGGTCTGGTAGGGGACGATGTTCGGGTGGGCATTGCCCCAGCGCCTGGGCGCCACGCCGCTGGCCAGGTAGTTGGTGTTCATGTTGGCCAGCATGGCGACCTGCACGTCGAGCAGGGCCATGTCGATGTACTGGCCCTCTCCGGTGCGCTCGCGGTGCGCCAGCGCCGCCAGCACGGCGATGGTGGCGTACTGGCCGGTCATCAGGTCGGAGATGGCCACGCCGGCCTTCTGCGGGCCGCCGCCGGGCAGGTCGTCGCGCTCGCCGGTCAGGCTCATGAAGCCGCCCATGCCCTGGATGATGAAGTCGTAGCCGGGGCGCGCCGCGTAGGGGCCGGTCTGGCCGAAGCCGGTCACGGAGCAGTAGATCAGGTCGGGCTTGACCGCCTTGAGCGACGCGTAGTCCAGGCCGTACTTCCTGAGCTGGCCGACCTTGTAGTTCTCCAGCACCACGTCGCTCTGCGCGGCCAGCGCGCGCACCACGTCCTGGCCTTCCGGCGTGCTGATGTCGCAGGTCACGGAGCGCTTGTTGCGGTTGGCGGCCAGGTAGTAGGCGGCTTCGGCGGTGTCGCGGCCGTCGGCGTCCTGCAGCCAGGGCGGGCCCCAGGTGCGGGTGTCGTCGCCGGCGCCGGGGCGCTCGATCTTGATCACGTCGGCGCCGAAGTCGGCAAGGTTCTGGGCGCACCACGGCCCGGCGAGAACGCGGGTCAGGTCGAGGACGCGGAGGTGGCTTAAGGCTCCCATTGGGTTGGATGCGGTTCCGGAAGGGGTGGGCAGGAGAAGGCCGGGCGGCCCCCGCCGCCGGGTTCCCGCGGGCAGCGGGGGGCGGCGTTCGAGGGCAATCTCGGGGCAACCGGGAGCGGCGGGCAGCCGGCCCCGGGGCGGCCGGCCGGGACAGCCAGCACTTTACCACCGGCACGCCGCCGGAGGCACATCGCGCCGTGCCGCGCCGCACCCGGGGCCGCCCGCTCCGCGAAAGCCCCGGCGCCGCGCCGCGGGGGCAGGCTTCCCCGTATAATCAATGGTTTGCAAATCCACACTGACCGACAGCGACCTGCCACGCCGCGGGACGCCCTGCCCAGAACATGAAAGTCTCCGACATCCGCAGCAAGTTCCTGCAGTACTTCGAATCGAAGGGCCATACCGTGGTCCGCTCGTCCAGCCTGGTGCCGGGGAACGATCCGACGCTGCTGTTCACCAACTCCGGCATGGTGCAGTTCAAGGACGTGTTCCTCGGCACCGACAAGCGCCCGTACACGCGCGCCACGTCGTCGCAGCGCTCGGTGCGCGCCGGCGGCAAGCACAACGACCTGGAGAACGTGGGCTACACCGCGCGCCACCACACGTTCTTCGAGATGCTCGGCAACTTCTCGTTCGGCGACTATTTCAAGCGCGAAGCCATCCAGTACGCGTGGGAGCTGCTGACCAAGGTCT
This sequence comes from Cupriavidus sp. WS, assembly GCF_000395345.1. Classification (NCBI taxonomy): domain Bacteria; kingdom Pseudomonadati; phylum Pseudomonadota; class Betaproteobacteria; order Burkholderiales; family Burkholderiaceae; genus Cupriavidus; species Cupriavidus sp. WS. The sequence continues at coordinate 6,212 of NZ_AQPL01000500.1, forward strand.
ACCACCTGCCGGCGGAGAAGCTGTGGGTCACGGTGTACGCGGAAGACGACGAAGCCTACGATATCTGGTCCAGGGAAGTGGGCGTGCCGGCCGAGCGCATCGTGCGCATCGGCGACAACAAGGGCGCGCGCTACGCCTCGGACAACTTCTGGCAGATGGCCGACACCGGCCCGTGCGGCCCGTGCTCGGAAATCTTCTACGACCACGGCCCGGAAGTGTGGGGCGGCCCGCCGGGATCGCCCGAGGAAGACGGCGACCGCTACATCGAGATCTGGAACCTGGTGTTCATGCAGTTCAACCGCGACGAGCAGGGCAACATGCCGCGCCTGCCCAAGCCCTGCGTCGACACCGGCATGGGCCTGGAGCGCATCGCCGCGGTGCTGCAGCACGTGCACAGCAACTATGAGATCGACCTGTTCCAGGCGCTCATCAAGGCCGCCGCGCGCGAGACCGGCACCAGCGACCTGAACAACAACTCGCTCAAGGTCATCGCCGACCACATCCGCGCCTGCTCGTTCCTGATCGTCGACGGCGTGATCCCCGGCAACGAAGGCCGCGGCTACGTGCTGCGCCGCATCGTGCGCCGCGCCATCCGCCACGGCTACAAGCTGGGCCGCAAGACCCCGTTCTTCCACAAGCTGGTGCCGGACCTGGTGGCGCAGATGGGCCAGGCCTACCCCGAGCTGGCCGAGGCCGAGTCGCGCGTGACCGAGGTGCTCAAGGCCGAGGAAGAGCGCTTCTTCGAGACCATCGAGAACGGCATGGCCATCCTCGACGCCGCGCTGGCCGACGTGAAGGCCAAGGGCGGTACCGTGCTCGACGGCGAACTCGCGTTCAAGCTGCACGACACCTTCGGCTTCCCGCTCGACCTGACGCAGGACGTGTGCCGCGAGCAGGAACTGACGGTGGACGAAGCCGCCTTCGACGCGGCCATGAACCGCCAGCGCGAGCAGGCCCGCGCCGCCGGCAAGTTCAAGATGGCCGCCGGCCTCGAATACCACGGCGACAAGACCACCTTCCACGGCTACGAGAAGCTGGGCGTGGACGGCGCGAAGATCACCGCGCTGTACGTGGACGGCGCCGCCGTCGACACCATGCAGCCTGGCCAGACCGGCGTGGTGGTGCTCGACAACACCCCGTTCTACGCCGAGTCCGGCGGCCAGGCCGGCGACCAGGGCGAACTGCGCGCCGGCGCGGCCGTGTTCAGCGTGGCCGACACCACCAAGGTGCAGGCCGACGTGTTCGGCCACCAGGGCACGCTGGCCGGCGGCGCGCTCAAGGTCGGCGACAGCGTGAGCGCGCAGGTCGACGCGGCGCGCCGCGCGCGCACCATGCGCAACCACTCGGCCACCCACCTGATGCACAAGGCGCTGCGCGAGGTGCTGGGCACCCACGTGCAGCAGAAGGGCTCGCTGGTGGATGCCGACAAGACCCGCTTCGACTTCTCGCACAACGCGCCGATGAGCGACGAGCAGATCCGCCGCGTCGAGGAGATCGTCAACGCCGAGATCCTGCAGAACGCCGCCACCGGCGCCGAGGTCATGCCGTTCGACGATGCCGTCAAGAGCGGCGCGATGGCGCTGTTCGGCGAGAAGTACGCCGACGACGTGCGCGTGTTGTCGATCGGCAGCTCGAAGGAACTGTGCGGCGGCACCCACGTGGCGCGCACCGGCGACATCGGCCTGTTCAAGATCGTGATGGAAGGCGGCGTGGCCGCCGGCATCCGCCGCGTCGAAGCCATCACCGGCGACAACGCGCTGCACTACCTGCAGGCGCTCGACGCCAAGCTCAACGAAGCCGCCGCCGCGCTCAAGGCCCAGCCGTCCGAGCTGGTGCCGCGCATCGGCCAGGTGCAGGAGCAGGTGCGCGCGCTGGAGAAGGAACTCGAGCGCCTCAAGAGCAAGCTGGCCGCCTCGCAGGGCGACGAGCTGGCCGCGCAGGCCATCGACGTCAAGGGCATCAAGGTGCTGGCCGCCCAGCTCGACGGCGCCGACGTCAAGACGCTGCGCGAGACGATGGACAAGCTCAAGGACAAGCTCGGCAGCGCGGCCATCGTGCTGGGTGCCGTGGCCGACGGCAAGGTCAGCCTGATCGCCGGCGTGACGGCGGACGCGACGGGCCGCGTCAAGGCCGGCGAACTGGTCAACTTCGTCGCCCAGCAGGTCGGCGGCAAGGGCGGCGGCCGTCCCGACATGGCGCAGGCCGGCGGCACCGAGCCGGCCAATTTGCCCAAGGCCCTGGCCGGCGTGGGCGAGTGGGTGGCGGCGAAGGTCTGAGGTTCCAAAGGCGCCGATCGTCCGATCGGTTCGCCCCCCTCTCCCGCTTGCGGGGTCGGAGGGGGGGGAGGGTCAGCGCCGGCGAATGCCGCCGTGCCGGAAAAGACCGTCGGCTCCGTTCATTGCTTCGGGCAGTTCCCCAAAGGCGCTTCGGCGCCTTTTTTCATGTCCCTTGCTACGTTTCCCGGCTGAGTTTGCCCATCAGCGTCAGGATGTCGATCGGCAGCGGAAACACGATGGTCGAGCTCTTGTCGCCGGCGATCTGCGTGAGCGTCTGCAGGTAGCGCAACTGCATCGCCTGCGGCTCGCGCGCCAGCATCTGCGCGGCTTCGAGCAGCTTGACCGAGGCCTGCAGCTCGCCCTCGGCGTGGATCACCTTGGCGCGCCGCTCGCGCTCGGCCTCGGCCTGGCGCGCGATGGCGCGGATCATGGTCTCGTTGAGGTCGACGTGCTTGATCTCCACGTTCGAGACCTTGATGCCCCAGCTGTCGGTCTGGGCGTCGAGCGCTTTCTGGATGTCGATGTTGAGCTGCTCGCGCTCGGCCAGCATCTCGTCGAGCTCGTGCTTGCCCAGCACCGAGCGCAGCGTGGTCTGCGCGAGCTGGCTGGTGGCCTCGAGGAAGTTGGCCACCTGGATGATGGCGCGCTCGGGGTCGATCACGCGGAAGTACACCACCGCGTTGACCTTGACCGAGACGTTGTCGCGCGAGATCACGTCCTGCGGCGGCACGTCCATCACCACCGTGCGCAGGTCCACGCGCACCATCTGCTGCACGGCCGGGATCAGGATCACCAGCCCGGGGCCTTTCACCTTCCAGAAGCGCCCGAGCATGAACACCACGCCGCGCTCGTATTCGCGCAGCACGCGGATCGACGAGACGATGAGCAGGGCGATGAGGAAGACCAGACCGCCCGCGCTGAATCCGAATGCCATGATCATGCTCCTCGAGTGGATGGGTGGATGGCGGCCGGCGCGTTGGCCGCATCTTGGACGGGACCTTCGGCCGCATCCTCGGCGGCATCGAGCGCGCGCACTTCCAGCAGCAGCCCGTGGCGCCCGATCACGCGCACGCGCTGGCCGGGCGCGAGCGGCAGCGCGCCGTGCACGCGCCAGCGCTCGCCGCGCACCTCGGCCCAGCCGTCCTGGCGCGCGCCGTCGCGCAGCTCCAGCATCACGCCGGGCAGGCCGAGCATGGCGTCGCCGCCGCTGACGGTGGGCAGGCGCCGCGCGCGCCACAGCAGCGTCCAGACGGCCAGCAGGAAGGCGGCGCTCGCCAGTGCCAGCGCGCCGATCAGCCACAGCGGGATGCCGAAGCCGGGCACGTCGGTGTCGATCAGCATCACCGCGCCGAACACGAAGGCGATGATGCCGCCCACGCCGAGCGCGCCGAAGGTGGGCAGGAACAGCTCCGCCACCATGCAGCCCACGCCCAGCGCGATCAGGCCCAGCCCGGCGTAGCTGACCGGCAGCATCTGCAGCGCGAACAGCGCCAGCAGCAGGCAGATCGCGCCGGCCACGCCGGGCAGCACCATGCCCGGCGTGGAGAACTCGAAGATCAGGCCGTAGATGCCGATCATCATCAGGATCAGCGCCACGCTCGGCTCGGTGATGACCGCCAGGAAGCGGCTGCGCCAGTCCGGCTCCAGCATCTGCACCGGCGCCTGCGCGGTGTGCAGCACGCGCTCCACGCCGGCGGCCTGCACGCGCCGGCCGTCGAGCACGCGCAGCAGCGCCGGCAGGTCCGGCGCGAGCAGGTCGGCCACGCGCTGGGCCACGGCTTCGCTGGCCGACAGGCTGACCGCCTCGCGCACCGCGCGCTCGCCCCATTCGGCATTGCGCCCGCGCAGTTGCGCCAGGCCGCGGATGTAGGCCGAGGCATCGTGCATCTGCTTGCGCTCCATCGTGTCCTGCGGCGGGGCGCCGGCGGGCGCCGAGGCGGGCGTGGCTTCCGGCTTCTGCGCGCCGCCGGGGCCGCCAATGCCGATCTGCACCGGGCTGGCCGCGCCCAGGTTGGTGCCCGGCGCCATCGCGGCGATGTGGCTGGCGTAGAGGATGTAGGTGCCGGCGCTGGCCGCGCGCGCGCCGCCCGGGTAGACGTAGCCGGCCACCGGCACCGGCGAGGCCAGGATGGCCTGGATGATCTCGCGCATCGACAGGTCCAGCCCGCCGGGCGTGTCCATTTCCAGCACGATCAGTTGCGCGCCGCCGTCGCGGGCATGCGCCATGCCGCGCACGATGAAGCTGGCGCTGGCCGGGCCGACCGCGCCCTTGAGCGGGATCACCACGACCGGCGCGGCCGGCGCTGCCGGCGGAGCCGCCGGGGCAGCAAAGGCGATGGCGGCGAGGACAGTGGCAAAGACGGCAGCCAGGCCGGGCCGGCTGGCGGCGGCAAGCCATCGCAAGAGCATCGGAGCACGCATCATGGCAAGGGCGCCGGCACAGTGAGTGCAAGCGCGGCGCCACTTCCAGTGTAGGCGAACGGCCACATCCTGCCGGGAACACCGCGCTGGTCCGCGCCGGCCGGCGGCCCGCGGGTGGCGTTCAGGCCGCCGCGGCCAGCCGGACCCGCTCGGCCAGCGCCGTCAGCGCCGTGTTCGCCATCGCCGGATGCCAGGCCAGCAGCGTGTCGGCCTTGCCCGCCGCGCCCATCGGATGCAGGCTGATGCGGGGCAGGTCGCGGTACAGGGCAAGTACCGAGCGCGGCACGATGGCCACGCCGATGCCGGCCGCCGCGCAGGCGATGATGGCGTGATAGGAGCCCAGCTCCAGCACCCGGCGCGGCGGGCTGTCGCCGGCGGCCAGCCAGGTCTCCAGCCGCATGCGGTAATGGCAGCCCGGCTCGAAGGCCAGCATGGTGCGGCTTTCCAGGTCGGCCGCGCCGCGGATGGGCGGGTGGTGCTCGCGCGCGACCAGCACCAGTTCCTCGCGGAAGGCCGGCAGCGACGCCAGCGCGGGATCGTCGAGCGGCTCCGCCACGAAGGCGCAGTCCACCTCGAAGCGGCCCAGCGCCTGCAGCGCCTGGCGCGTGGGCAGCGTCACCAGCTCGAGCTGCACCTCGGGCCAGGTCTGGTGGTAGGCGGCCAGCAGCGCGGGCAGGCGGCTGGCCGCCGTGCTTTCCATCGAGGCGATGCGCAGGCGTCCCTGCGGCTTGGCGGGCAGCACGGCCTGGCGCGCTTCCTCGGCCAGGTCCAGCACGCGCCGCGCGTAGTCGAACAGGGTCTGCCCGGCCGGCGTCAGCACCATGCGCTTGCCGTCGCGCAGGAACAGCGCCACGCCGAGCGAGTCCTCGAGCTGGCGGATGCGGGTGGTGACGTTGGACTGCACGCGGTGCAGGCGCGCCGCGGCGCGCGTGACGCCGCCTTCCTCGACCACGGAGCGGAAGATTTCCAGGGATGCCAGGTCCATTGCGATGCCTTTGCCAGGGTTGCCGCCGGCGTGCCGCGTGCCTTGCCGGCCAGCGCCGCCGGTCCACGCCATCTTCCATCTCGCTGGAAGATCATTGTGTTCTCGATTATTCATTTTTCAGCGGCGTCCCGGCAGCGTAGCATGCGGCGATGGATTCCACATTCCCGACCCGCGGCGCCCGCGCGCCCGGCTTTCGCCTCGTCTTCCGCCTCGTCTTCCGCTCCCCGCGAGGCGCCGGCTGATGGGCAGCGCCGACCACCCGCTCGACGCCGCGCTGGCGCCCGCGCGCGCGCAGCCCGGCACCTGGACCGTGGCGCTGGCCGGGCTGGCCGCGCTGGGCGTGGCGATGGGCATCGGCCGCTTTGCCTTCACGCCGTTGCTGCCGATGATGCTGCATGACGGCAGCGTCACGCTGGGCGAGGGCGGCTGGCTGGCCACGCTGAACTACCTCGGTTATTTCGCCGGCGCCGCGGCCTGCCTGTTCATGCGCCCGGAGCCGGCGCGCATGGTCCGGCTGGGGCTGGCCGCCACCGTGCTGCTGACGCTGGGCATGGCCGCGCCCGGCGGCATGGCGGCGTGGGGCCTGTGGCGCGCCGCCGCCGGCGTGGCCAGCGCGCTGGTGATGGTCTACGGCACGGCGTGGTGCATGCACCGGCTGGCCGAGCTGGGCCGCGCGCCGCTGGGCGGCCTGATCTTCTGCGGCCCGGGCATCGGCATCGTCTTCACCGGGGTGTCGGCGTTCGGCATGGTCGGCGCCGGCTGGCGGGCCGGCTGGGCCTGGCTGGCCTTCGGCGTGCTGGGCGCCGCTTTGGTCGCGGCGGTCTGGCAGGTGTTCCGGCCCGCGCCGCGCGCCGCCACCGGTTCAGCCACGGCGGCAGCGGCGGCCACGGCCGCCATGCCGCGGCTCGACCGCGCGGCCTGGCTGCTGACGCTGGCCTACGGCCTGGCCGGCTTCGGCTACATCATCACCGCCACCTTTCTGCCGGTGATCGCGCGCCAGGCCATGCCCGGCTCGGTCTGGGCCGACCTGTTCTGGCCCATCTTCGGCGCCGGCGTGACGATCGGCGCCCTGGCCGCGTCGCGCGTGGGCGCCGAGCGCGACAACCGCAAGCTGCTGGCCTTCACCTACGCCATGCAGGCCGCGGGCGTGGCGATCGCGGTGGCGTGGCCCACGGTGGCGGGTTTCGCGCTGAGCAGCCTGCTGGCGGGGCTGCCGTTCAACGCGCTGGTGGCGTTCGCCATGCGCGAGGCCCGGCGGCTGTGGGGCGGGCAGGCGCAGCGCCTGATGGGGCTGATGACGGCCAGCTACGGGCTGGGCCAGATCGTCGGGCCGCCGCTGGCCACCGCGCTGGTGGCGCGCACCGGCGGCTTTGCCGCCTCGCTGTGCTGCGCCGCCGCGGCGCTGCTGCTGGGCGGCGCGATGTTCGCCTGGATGGCGCGCGCGCCGGCGCGCTAGCCGCGCGCGGGGCCGCGCCTGACGGCGCCACGGGCTTGCGCTACAGTATCGCCTTCGCTGCGCCGCGCCGCCGCCCGCACGGGCGCGCCGCGCGCGTGGCGCAGGAGCCGATCCCCATGTCATTCGCCTTGCAGCCCGCCCGCGCCGCGGGCGCCACCCAGCCCGCCACGCCGCTCGAGGCGCGCCTGCGCGCCGACCTGGCGGCGGCCTACCGCCTGTGCGCGCTGCAGGGCTGGGACGACCTGATCTACACGCATATCTCCGCCGCCGTGCCGGGCGAGCCGGACCACTTCCTGATCAACCCGTTCGGCTTCGCCTTCGACGAGATCCGCGCCAGCGACCTGGTCAAGATCAACGGCCGCGGCGAGGTGGTGGGCGCCAGCGCGCACCCGGTCAACGTCACCGGCTTCGCGCTGCATGGCGCGGTGCACGCCGCGCGGTCCGACGCGGTGTGCGTGATGCACCTGCACAACACCGCCGGCGTGGCGGTGTCGGCCCAGGCGCGCGGCCTGCTGGCGCTGTCGCAGCACGCCATGCGCTTCCACGGCCGGCTGGCCTACCACGACTACGAGGGACTGGCCTTCTCGCCGGCCGAGGGCGCCCGCCTGACCGCTTCGCTCGGCGGGCAGCCGGCCATGCTGCTGCGCAACCACGGCACCCTGACGGTGGGCCGCACCGTGGCCGAGGCCTACGTGCTGATGGCCACGCTGATCAAGGCCTGCGAGATCCAGATCGCCGCCCAGGCCGGCGGCGAGGTCGTGCAGCCGGCGCCCGCGGTGGCCGCGCATGCCGCCGCGCAGCTCGACGACGGCGGCGCGCTGGAAGGCGAGCTGGAATGGCCGTCGCTGCTGCGCAAACTCGATAGAATCGATGCTTCTTACCGCGACTGACGCGCCCCCGCGCGCCGCTCCCGGCCTCATCAAGACCCCCGGAACACAGGAACCCACGCCATGCCGACTTACCACGTAGAACTCTTCGAAGGCCGCTCGATCGAGCAAAAGCGCAAGCTGGTCGAGGAAGTCACCCGCGTCACCTGCGAAACGCTGGGCTGCTCGGCCTCGGCGGTGGACATCGTCATCACCGAGGTCAAGCGCGAGAACTGGGCCACCGGCGGCGAACTGTGGGCCGACAAGAAGTAGGCGCCGGCCGGCCCCCGCGGCGCCCGCCGCGCTGATACCGCACGCATTCCACTCATCACGGATTCCCCTTTCATGCAGCATTTCGCCTCCGACAACTACGCCGGCTTCTGTCCGGAATCGCTCAAGTATTTCCTCGAAGCCAACGGCAGCGGCCACGAGCAGGCCTATGGCGACGACTCCTGGACCCAGAAGGTCTGCGACCGCATCCGCGACCTGTTCCAGACCGATTGCGAAGTCTTCTTCGTCTTCAACGGCACCGCGGCGAACTCGCTGGCGCTGTCGGCGCTGTGCCAGTCCTACCACTCGGTGATCTGCCACGAGCTGGCGCACATCGAGACCGACGAATGCGGCGGCCCGGAATTCTTCTCCAACGGCTCCAAGCTGCTGACCGCGCCGGGCCCCAACGGCAAGCTCACGCCGGACGCGGTGGAGGCGCTGGTCACGCGCCGCTCCGACATCCACTATCCCAAGCCCAAGGTGGTGTCGCTGACGCAGTCGACCGAGGTCGGCACGGTGTACACGGTGGAGGAGGTGCGCGCCATCGCCGCCATCGCCAAGCGTCGCCAGTTGCGCGTGCACATGGACGGCGCGCGCTTCGCCAACGCGGTGGCCTCGCTGGGCGTGCATCCGTCCGAGATCACCTGGCGCGCCGGCGTCGACGTGCTGTGCTTCGGCGGCACCAAGAACGGCCTGCCGGTGGGCGAGGCGGTGGTGTTCTTCGACCGCAAGCTGGCCGAGGACTTCGCCTACCGCGTCAAGCAGGCCGGCCAGCTGGCCTCCAAGATGCGCTTCATCTCGGCGCCGTGGCTGGGCCTGCTGGAGAACGACGTGTGGCTGGCCAACGCGCGCCACGCCAACGCGATGGCGCAGCTGCTGCACGAGCGCATCGCCACCATCCCGGGCGTGCGCATCATGTTCCCTACCGAGTCCAACGCGGTCTTCGCCGAACTGCCGCTGACGGCCATCGAGGCGCTGCGCGCCAAGGGCTGGCGCTTCTACACCTTCATCGGCGCGGGCGGCTGCCGCTTCATGTGCGCGTGGGACCTGCAGCCGGAAACCGTGGAGGCGCTGGCCGCCGACATGCGCGTGGCCTGCGCCGCCTGAGCGCGCCCGGGTGCGTCCCGGGCGCGGCGCCGGCGGGCAAGCAGGAGGCAACACCGGCATCGTGGCAAGCCGACGGGCCGGCAGACAGACAACAAGGCCGGCAAGGCCGAAAGACAAGGAGCTCCGCAATGTCCTACTACCGATACTGCCCCCAATGCGGCTCGCCGCTGGAAGTGCTGCCGCATTCCGGCCGCGAGCGCGATGCCTGCGTCCAGCCCGACTGCGGCTTCGTCCACTGGAACAACCCGCTGCCGGTGCTGGCCGCGGTGGTCGAGTACGAAGGCAAGCTGCTGCTGGCGCGCAACGCCGCCTGGCCCGAGAAGATGTTCGCCCTGGTGACGGGTTTCCTCGAACGCGACGAAACGCCCGAGCAGGGCGTGGCGCGCGAGCTCAAGGAGGAGACCAACCTGGACGCGCACGCGGTGTCGCTGATCGGCGTGTACGAGTTCATGCGCAAGAACGAGCTGATCATCGCCTACCACGTGCAGGCCAGCGGCACCGTCTCGCTGTCGGAAGAACTGGCCGACTACAAGCTGGTCGCGCCCGGCGACATGCGCATCTGGTCCGCCGGCACCGGCTTCGCGGTGGCCGACTGGCTGGCCTCGCGCGGCTACCCGGTGCGCTTCTTCGACCGCAACACCGGCGAGGACATCCCCGATCCGCGCCGCCGCGATGCGTTCGACCTGACCGGCGCTTCGCTACAATACAGGCCATAAATACCCAGAACCAAGGAAGAGCGGAATGGAGTTCCAGAAAGAAGTGGACGCGCGGGGCCTGAACTGCCCGCTGCCGATCCTGCGTACCAAGAAGGCGCTGGCCGACATGGCCAGCGGCGATGTGCTCAAGGTGCTGGCCACCGATCCGGGGGCGACGCGTGATTTTCAGGCGTTCGCCAAGCAGACGGGCAATGAGTTGCTGTCGCATCAGGAGGTGGATAAGGTGTTTGTTTTTTATATGCGGAGGCGGTGAGGGATTTGGGTTTGAGGGGGCTTTAAAGTCAAAGGCTTAACTTCAAAATCAACGGCTTAAAGTCAACATCAAAGTCAAAGGCTTTCGCTCCTCCGGAGCGACTTACTTTCTTTTGTCCGAAAAGAAAGTAAGCCAAGAAAGCGGACTGCCTGGCCGGCAGGGGCAGAAACGTTGGGGTTTCTAGTGTTTCTGGTTTCGTGGTGGGGTCTGTGGTTCTGCCGGGGTTCTGCCGGTACCGGTTTTGGTGGCCACGCTCTCTCGGGTGGTGTTCGATTCGTGGTAGCGCTGCATGATGGCGTAGGCCCGGGCCCTTCGGGCTGCTGCCGCGACCGGGGCGGATGGGTGCGATGTCTCGATCGGTACTGGATTCGTGGTGGGCGCGGTGGCCCCGGCTTGAAAC
>NZ_AQPL01000501.1:0-16145 GCF_000395345.1 Cupriavidus sp. WS
CCTCAAACCACCCCCTTCCCCCTCAACACCCCAATCCTCTCCACCGACATCCCCAAAACATCCCCCAGCACACTATCGGTATGCTCCCCCAGCCGCGGCGGCGCCGCGTCATAACGCACCGGCGTAGCCGACAGCCGCAACGGACTCTTCACCGTAGGACACACACCACCATCGCTACGCAAAAGATCGACCTGCAACTCACGGTGCCGCACCTGCGGGTCTTCCAGCATCTGCGCGTAATCGTTGATGGGCCCGCACGGAATCCCTTCGCGTTCCAGCGCTTCGACCCAGTGCGCGGTGGTGCGCGTGCGCATGTGCGCTTCGAGCAGCGGCACCAGCACCTCGCGGTTGACGATGCGCCCCGAGCCCGTGACGAAGCGTTCGTCCTGCGCGAGGTCCGGGCGTGCCACGCCGCGGCAGTAGCCTTGCCACTGGCCGTCGTTGCCGGCCGCCACGATCATGTAGCCGTCGGCGGTGGCGAACACGTGGTACGGCACCATGTTGGCGTGGGCGTTGCCGAAGCGGCCCGGCACCTTGCCGGTGACGCGCTGGGCGATGATCGGCGTGGCGCCGACCGCGACCACGGCGTCGAGCAGGGCCATGTCGATGCGCTGGCCTTCGCCGGTGCGCTCGGCGTGGCGCAGCGCGGCCAGCACGGCGACGGTGGCGTACATGCCGGTGAGCATGTCGACCACGGCCACGCCGACTTTCTGCGGGCCGCCGCCGGGCAGGTCGTCGCGCTCGCCGGTGATGCTCATCAGGCCGCCGATGCCCTGGAAGATGAAGTCGTAGCCGGGCTTGTGCGCGCTCGGGCCTTCCTGGCCGTAGCCGGTGATGGAGCAGTAGACCAGCGCGGGATTGATGGCCTTGAGGCTGTCGTAGTCGAGGCCGTAGCGCTTGAGGTCGCCGACCTTGTAGTTCTCGAGCAGGATCTGCGACCTGGCGGCGAGCTCGCGCACGATGGCCTGCCCTTCGGCGCTGGCGATGTCGAGCGTGACCGAGCGCTTGCCGCGGTTGGCGCCGGCGTAGTAGGTGGCGTCGCGCGTGGGCTTGCCGTCGCCGCCGGGCAGCCACGGCGGGCCCCACGAGCGGGTGTCGTCGCCCACGCCGGGGCGTTCGATCTTGATGACCTCGGCGCCGAGGTCGGCGAGGTTCTGCGCGCACCACGGGCCGGCCAGGATGCGCGAGAGGTCGAGCACGCGCACGCCGTCGAGCGCGCTTTTGATCGGGGCGCTCATGCGCGGAACTCCGCCACGCCGTTGCTGAGCACGGTGACGTCGCGCGCCGCGATGCGCGCGTCGAACAGCACGCGCTGCGCGCCGTCGTGGCTGCCGTCGCGCCACATGCGCACTGCCAGCGTCTCGCCGGGGAAGACCGGGCGCGAGAAGCGCACGTTCAGTTCGAGCAGGCGGTCGCCGTCGCCGTCGGCAAAGGTGTCCACCAGCGCGCGCGCGGCCACGCCGTAGGTGCACAGGCCGTGCAGGATGGGCTTGTCGAAGCCGGCGGCGCGGGCCACTTCGGGGTCGGCGTGCAGCGGGTTGGGGTCGGCGTTGAGGCGGTACAGCAGCGCCGCCTGCGGCAGGATGGCGAGGCTGCGCACCGCGTCCGGCGCGCGCGCCGGCGCGGCCGGCAGCGCCTCGGGCGGGGCGTCGCCCTGGCCGAAGCCGCCGTCGGCGCGGCAGAACGTGGTGTGCGTGACGGTGGCCAGCTCCGCGCCGCTGGCGTCGTCGACCAGCGTGCGCTCGATGATCACCAGCGCGCCCTTGTCGGCGCCCTTGTCGATCACGTGGCTGATGCGCGCGCGTGCGCGCACGGTGCCGGCCGCGGGCAGCGGGCGGTGCAGCCGCAGGCGCTGCTCGCCGTGCACGATGCGCACCCAGTCGATGCCGCTGCGCGGGTCCTGCATCCAGAAGCCGGGATAGGCCAGCACCACGGCCTGCGTGGGGAAGGCCTTGAGCCGCGCCTCGTAGACGTAGCGCAACTGGCGCGGGTCGTCGGGCTGCTCGCCCAGGCCGAGGCCGAGCGCGTACAGGATGGAGTCCTTCTCGCCGTAGGTCTGCACGACCTCGGGGAAGTCCCAGTGCTTGATGCGTTGATAGTCGAGCGGCATGGTGTCAGATCGGGTCCCAGTTGATCACGTCGGGCGAGCGCTCGAGCTTGAAGAAGCTGCCGCGCATGGCGGGAATCGCGATCTCGCCGATCATCTCCGGGGTCCAGCCTTCGCTCATGTGCACCGAGCGCACCGGGCGCGGCTGGCTCATCAGCATGATCTCGTTGGCGCGCACGGCGAAGATCTGCGCGTTGACCTCGTGCGCGGCGTCGCTGGCGAGGAAGGTCGCCATCGGCGCCACCTTGTTGGCCTCCATCTTCTGCAGCTTGGCCACGCGCGCCTTTTCTTCCGGCGTCTCCGACGGGATCGAGCTGGTCATGCGGCTCCACGCGAACGGCGCGATGCAGTTCGAGCGCACGTTGAAGCGCGCCATGTCCAGCGCGATCGACTTCGACAGCGCGGCGATGCCGAGCTTGGCCGCCGAGTAGTTGGCCTGGCCCAGGTTGCCGATCAGCCCCGAGGTGGAGGTCATGTGCACGTAGGCGCCGCTTTCCTGGTCCTTGAAGTGGTTGGCGGCGGCGCGGCTGACGAAGAAGGTGCCGTTGAGGTGCACGTCGATCACCGAGCGCCATTCTTCCTCGTTCATCTTGAAGAACATGCGGTCGCGCAGGTTGCCGGCGTTGTTGACCACCGCGTCGATGCGGCCGAAGTTGTCCAGCGCGCATTGCACGATGGCGCTGGCGCCCTGCCAGCTCGACACGCTGTCGGTATTGGCCACCGCGGTGCCGCCGGCGGCGCGGATCTCGTCGACCACGCGCTGCGCGGGGCCGGCGTCGCCGCCCTCGCCGGTGAGCGACACGCCGATGTCGTTGACCACCACCTTCGCGCCCGCCTTGGCCAGCTCCAGCGCGACGCCGCGCCCGATGCCGCCGCCCGCGCCGGTCACCAGCGCCACCTTGCCTGCCATCAATCCACTCATGTCATTGCTCCTGTCTGCGTATTCACTAGTTCGTTCAAATCGGTGCGGCGGCGCCGCGGCTCATTCGAGCCGCGCGCCGGAGTCCTTGACCACCTTGCTCCAGCGCGCGATCTCGGCGTCGATGTGCGCGCCCAGCGCGGCCGGCGTGGAGCCGACCGGCTCGTAGCCGTTGGCGGCGAGATTGGCGCGCAGCTCGGGCTGCGTCAGCACCGCGGCGATGTCCTTGCTGAGCCGCTCGACGATGGCCGGCGGCGTGCCGGCCGGCGCCAGCACCGCGTACCAGCCGTTGATGTCGAAGCCGGGCACGCCGGCCTCGGCCAGCGTGGGCACCTCGGGCGCCAGCGCGGCGCGCTTGCCGCTGGTCACGGCCAGCGCGTGCAGGCGGCCGCTGCGCACGTGCGGCATGGTGGTGGAGATGCTGTCGAAGGTCAGCTGCACCTCGCCGGCCAGCATGGCGTTGACCACCTGCGAGCTGCCCTTGTACGGCACGTGCGTCATCTTGACGCCGGCCAGGCTGTCGAACAGCTCGCCGGCGAGGTGGCCGGTATTGCCGTTGCCGGCCGAGCCGAAGGTGAGCTTGCCGGGCTCGGCCCTGGCCTGGGCGATCAGCTCGGGCACCGTCCTGGCCTTGAGCGACGCGCTGCCGGCCAGGATCAGCGGCAGGTTGGCCACCAGCGAGACCGGCGCGAAATCCTTGCGCGTGTCATACGGCAGCCTGGGATAGAGGCTGGCGTTGATCGCGTGCGCGGCCAGCACCACGATCAGCGTGTAGCCGTCCGGCTTGGCGCGCGCGAGTTGCTGCGATGCAATGGTGCCGCCCGCGCCGGGCCGGTAGTCGAGCACCACCGGCTGGCCCAGCCGCTCCTGCAGCCGGGCCGCCACCGGGCGCGCCAGCAGGTCGGCGCTGCCGCCCGGCGGATACGGAATCAGCAACTGGATCGGCTTGGCCGGCCAGGTGTCGGCCAGCGCCGGCACGCCGGCGCACAGCAGGCCGGCCGCCAGCGCCGCCATCAGCCAGGTCCTGCGGGGGGATGCGCGCGATGTGTCCATGCCTTGTCTCCTTGGTGCCGTTGCGGCTTGTTGTCGTGACGCGTGACGATCACGGCGCGCGCGCCGTCATTGCAGCGGGATGCCGGTATCCTTGACCACCTTGGCCCAGCGCACGCGCTCGGCGTTGATGAAATTGCCGAAATGCTCGGGCGTGTCGCCGCCCGGCATGCCGCCGAGCTCGGCCAGCCGCGTCTTGACCTCCGGCTCGGCGAGGATGGCCGCCACCGCCTTCTGCAGCCGCGCCACCAGCGCGGGCGGCGTGCCCGCCGGCGCCACCAGCCCGAACCACGCCGTCACCTGGAAATCGTCGAAGCCGGCTTCCTTCATGGTCGGCACGTCCGGCAGCTCGGGCACGCGCGTGGCGCTGGTCACGGCCAGCGGGCGCAGCTTGCCGGCCTGGATCTGCGCCATCGAACTCGGCAGGTTGTCCACCATCATGGTCACCTGCCCGGCCACCAGGTCGGCCACGGCCGGCGCGGCGCCCTTGTAGGGCACGTGGATGATGTCGATGCCGGCGCGCTTCTTGAACAGCTCGCCCGACAGATGCACCGACTGCCCGGTGCCCGACGAAGCGAACGACAGCTTGCCCGGCTGCGCCTTGGCCAGCGCCACCAGCTCGGCCACCGATTTCGCCGGCACCTTGGGGTTGACCACCAGCACGTTGGGCACCGACACCACCAGCGTGATCGGCGCGAAGTCCTCGGCGCGGTAGGGAAGTTGCTTGTACAGGCCGTAGTTGATGGCATTGGGGCCGATATTGCCCATCATCAGCGTGTAGCCGTCGGGCGCGGCCTGGCGCAGCGCCTGCGCGCCGATGATGCCGGCGCCGCCGGCGCGGTTCTCCACCACCACCGGCTGGCCGAGCACTTCGCCCAGCCGCTTGCCGACCAGCCGCGAGGCGATGTCGGTGGTGCCGCCCGCCGCCGCGGGCACGATCAGGCGCACCGGCTTGTCGGGCCAGGCCGCCAGCGCGGCGTCCATCGGGCCTGCCGCGAGGCCGAGCGCGGCGGCCACAGCCGCCAGCATGCGAGCGCTGCTGCGCCGTTGTGTCATGTGTCTTCCTCCTGTGAGCCTGGCGGCGATGCGCCGGACTATCCGGTAACCGCCCGCGCAATGCGGGCGGTCCGGCCTTTTTGGTTCTATTGCCACGCCGAATACGATAAATTGGCGGCGGAGACATGGCTATTCACGATTCACAAAAGAGGCCTTTGGCCCAGCAAAACACATGCATTACGACCTGACCGACCTGCGCCTCTTCCTCAACGTCGGCGAAACGGAGAACCTGACCCGCGCGGCCGAGCGCAGCTTCCTGTCGCTGCCCGCCGCCAGCACGCGCATCAAGCAGCTCGAAGAGGCCTTCCAGACCCAGTTGCTGATCCGCCAGGTCAAGGGCGTGCGCCTGACGCCGGCCGGCGACGCGCTGCTCAGCCACGCGCGCGAGGTGTTCCGCGAGCTCGAATGCCTGCACGCCGACCTGCGCCCCTATGCCAAGGGCGTCAAGGGCCGCGTGCGGCTGCTGGCCAACACCACCGCCACCAACTCCTTCCTGGCCACGGCGCTGTCGCGCTTCCTCTCGGAAAACCCGGACGTGGACATCGAGCTGGAAGAGCAGCTCTCGCAGGCCATCGTGTCTTCCATCGGCGCGGGCGCGGCGGACCTCGGCATCGTGGCCGGCGAGGTGGCCACCAACGACCTCGAAGTGATGCAGTTGTGCAGCGACGAGCTGATCGTGATCGCGCCGGTCAACCACCCGCTGCCGCAGTTCACGCGCCTGCATTTCGCCGACCTGCTCGACACCTGCCGCTTCGTCGGCCTCAACCAGTTCAGCGCGATCCAGTCGTTCCTCGACCGCATCGCCAGCGGCATGGGCAAGCGCATCAGCCTGCGCATCCAGCTCGGCAGCTTCGACGCGGTGTGCCGCATGGTGGAAGCCGGCGCCGGCATCGCCATCGTGCCCAACAGCTGCGCGCGCCGCTACGCCAGCCGCAAGGTGCTGCGCTTCATTCCGCTGGAAGACGAATGGGCCAAGCGCGACCTGCGCCTGGTGCGTCGGCCCGGGCGCGAGCTGCCGCAGTTCGCGGAGACGCTGGTGCAGTACCTGAAGGATGCGGCGCGGGAGCCGGTGTGAGGCACCGGCGCGGCCGGCCTAGAGCGTGAGCTTCAGCCGTCCCGCCAGCGCGCCGGGCAGCAGGCTCGAATCGGTCTGCCGCTCGCCGTAGGTGCTGCTCGATACGCGCAACTGGCGCTCGCGCGTGAGCGCCTCCAGGTGCTCGCCGAGGAAGCTGTAGAGGCTGTCGTCGAAGCGCATGGTGCCGAGCGGTGCCTGTATGCGGCCGTCTTCCACCCAGAAGCTGGCGAAGCGGGTCATGCCGGTCATGCGCGCGGCCGGCGCGTCGGACCAGTTGAGATACCAGAGATTGCCGATGTAGAGGCCGGTGCCGAGCGCGGCCAGCACGTCGGCCTGCGCCAGCGTGCCGGCGCCGAGCGCGAGCGCGTGCGGCGCCTCGCCGCTGTCGGCGCAGTTGGTCTCGAGACCGTGTTCGCGGGCGCTGCGCGGGCAGACCAGCCGCGCGGCCGGCAGGCCGGCGCGCACCAGCGCCGCGTCGCTGCGCGGAATGCCTTCGGGGCCGAAGGCCGGCGCCAGCGCGCCGCTGGCGCGCTCGTCCATGTCGATCAGGCCGCTCAGCCTCTCGCTGCCGTCGTAGAGGCGCTGCAACGGGCTTTCCTTGTGCGCCAGCGAGCGCGCCGAAAAGCCGCCCCAGCCCAGCATGCCCACCACGTCATCGAGCGCGGCCGGCGCGAGATAGGCGCGGTACTCGCCCGGCGCGAGCGCGCGCGCCGGCTTGCCGAGGTGTTCGAGCTGCGCGCGCGCCGCGCCGAAGCGGCTGGCGAACTCGCCGTCGTCCCACTGGCTGCCGGCGTAGTCGGCCTTGACCGCCTGGCCGTTGGCGTGGAACAGGCTCCAGTCGAAATGGAAGGCCTGCGCGGCGTGCCAGCCGAAGGCGCCGAAGCTGCTGGCGAAGCCGCGGTACAGCGGCCCGGCGGCATGGATGCCGACCAGGTCGAGCCCGCGCGCGGCCTCGTCGATGCAGGCCAGCACGTGGCCGGTGTCCGGCGGCACGGTGTCGTCGGCGAAGCGGCGCTGCCAGGGCTCGCGCTCCAGCGTCAGGTAGGGATCGGGCTGCAGCTGGGCGAGCGCGCCGCGCAGCCGGCCCAGCCCTTCGGCCAGGCGCGCGCGGTCGGTGGCGGCATCGCCGCACAGGGCGATCTCGCTGGTGGCGTGGCGCTCGTCGCGGATCAGCCGCAGGCGCGCGGTGGCCTGCGTGACGCACCCGGCCTGGCGCACCCTGGCGCGGTTGAAGCGGATGAATTCCGAGGACTCCGCGCTGTACCACAGCGTGAACGCCTCGCCCGGCGCCAGCGCGGCGCGCACGTCGTCGGCCAGCGCCGCGAACGACGATTCCATATCGGCCATCACACCGCTCCCCCGAAGACTTCCACTTGCCGGAACACGCACGCCGGCGAGGCATGCCCCACGCGCACGATCTGGTTGGGCTCGCCCTTGCCGCAGTACGGCGTGCCGTGGACCTCGAAGGTGCCGGCGTCGCCGACCGCCGCGAGGCTGCGCCAGAAGTTGGCCGAGACGCCGCGGTAATTGGGATTCTTGACCACGCCCCTGAGCTCGCCGTCCTCGATCAGGCGGCCCCACTCGCAGCCGAACTGGAACTTGTTGCGCGCGTCGTCGATGGACCACGAGCGGTTGGTGGACATCAGCACGCCACGCTCGATGCCGGCCACCAGTTGCGCCAGCGTGTGGTCGCCCGGCTCCAGGTTGAGGTTGGCCATGCGGTCGATGGGCGCGCGGTTCCAGCCGCTGGCGCGGCTGTTGGCCACGCCCGGCAGGCCGCTGCGGAACTGCGAGAGCGCGCCGCCGAGCGGGCGCTGCAGGATGCCGTCGCGGATCAGGAAGGCCTTGCCGGCCGGCTGGCCGTCGTCGTCGTGGCCGTAGCTGCCGAGCTCCTGCGGAATGCCGGGATCGAAGGTGATGTTCAGCAGCGGCGAGCCGTACCGGTAATGGCCGAAGTCTTCCAGCTTGACGAAGCTGGTGCCGGCGTAGTTGCGCTCGTCGCCGAGGATGCGGTCCAGCTCCAGCGGATGGCCGACGGATTCGTGGATCTGCAGCATCATCTGGTCCGGCATCAGCAGCAGGTCGGTGATGCCGGCGGGCACGTTGGGCGCGAGCAGCAGTTGCAGGGCCTCGTCCGCCACGCGCGGCGCGGCCGCGGCGAAACCCAGCCGCGCGACCACCTCGAAGCCGCCCTGCTGGCCGCTGCCGAAGCCGCCGAAGGTGCGCGTCTGGCTGTCGCTGCCGTCGAACGCGGTCACGCTCAGGCCCGGATAGACGAAGCGCTGCGCCTGCCATTGCTCGGCGCCCGCGCTGTTGAGATAGAGCTGCTCCTGGTACTGGTGCGCCAGGTACGCGGTGTGGTTGACGATGCGCGCGTCGGCGGGCATGGCGGCGCAGACCTCGGCCAGCAGCGCGAAACGCTCGGCCAGGCCGGGAAAGGCGTCCTGCGCGCCGGGCGAGGCGTAGCGGGACTGCTCCCGCGGCGGCGGCAGCGCGCGCATGTCCACCAGGCCGTGCGCGGCGATGCGGGCGGCCAGCTCGCCGGCGGCATCGAGCGCGCGCTGCAGGCCGGCCGCGCTGATGTCGCTGGTGGCGGCATAGGCTTCCACGCCGTCGCGCCGCACCGTCAGCATCGCGCCCACGTCCTGCGTGAGCGAGGGCGGCTCGGCCACGCCGCGCCGCACCATGCAATGCTCGCCGCTGGCGCGGACCAGCCGCAGCGAATGAAACCCGGCGCGGGTGACGAGACCGGCGAAATCCTGCCTGGCGCGTTCGAACACGGGAGACTCCGGAGACGATATGAGTGTGCGCATCTTACTCCGCCGGCGCGGCCTTCCCCACCGGAACCGCCGCCCGTCCATCTGATTCGATTTATTTATTTGAATAAATTCGTATCAATACTAGATAAATTTGTTTTTAAAAAATATTTAAACCAGTTTTAAGAAAATTCACCAGCCTCATTGAGAATTCACCCCCCATCGGCGCGCAGGCGATTGATTTACGTTGGTACCGGTCAGCCACCCACGGGACCAGCAAAGACCATGAACACCGCCTATCGCATCATCTGGAGCCAAGCCGCCGGCACATGGGTGCCGGTCCCCGAACATGCCGCGTCGAAGGGCAAGCCGGCGCAGCCCGGCCGCGCGCTGCGCCGCGCGCTGGCGGGCGCCGCCGCGGCGCTGTGCGTGGGCGGCGCGCCGGCGGCGGACCTGGCCGACACACGGATCGTCGGCAATTCCAACCACACGCCCGGCCTCGAACTGGGCCCGGGCGACGCCGTGCGCCTGTACGAGCAGTCCGGCACCAACACCGGCAAGAGCGGCATCGTCACCACCGGCCACGCCAGCCCCGGCGCGCGTGTCTCGGGCGGCGCCAGCCTGGTGCTGGAGCACGCCAATGTCGCAACCGGCGGCCCCGACGCCACCGGCATCGAGGTCCTCGGCGCCGGCTCGCGGGCGAGCATGACCGGCAGCGAACTGACGACCAGCGCCGGCATCGGCGCCAGCGTCTCCGGCGGCGCCAGCCTGTCGCTGGCGCGCACCGGCTTTCGCACCGCGCTGACCGGCCTGTCGGTCGACGGCGCCGGCTCGCTGGCCACGCTCACGGACGCCAGCATCGCCACCACGCAATACGGCGCCCACGGCATCAACGTCACGGGCGGCGGCAGGGCCATCCTGACCGACACCGACGTCACCACCGCCGGCCTCACCGCGCATGGCATCCGCGCCAGCGGCGCCGGCTCCGAGGCCGTCGTGCGCGGCGGCACGATCGCCACCGGCGGCATCGCCCTGTCCGCCTCCGGCGGCGGCACCATCCACGCCACCGGCAGCACCCTCAGCAACAGTTCCCTCCTCGCCACCACCGTGCAGAGCATGGGCGCCGGGTCGAGCGTGACACTGGACGACGTGCGTATCAGCCAGAACGGCAGCGGCGCGGCGGCGGCCACGGTCGGCGCGGGCGCCAGCCTGTCCATCAAGGGCGGCTCGATCAGCGCCGGCGGCGCCAATGCCAAGGGCGTCACGGTGGCGCCCGACCCGTCCGCGCAGGCCGCGCGCCTGGCGATCGAGGGCACGCGCATCGAGGTCGCCCAGGATGCGAGCAACGGCTACGGCGTGCACGTCGGCGGCCACGCGGCGGTCAGCCTGAAGCAGGCCGATATTGTCACGCGGGGCGTCAACGGCTCGGGTCTCTGGCAGACCTCCAGCCTCGCCGACACCACCTTGACCGACACCACGGTGCACACGTTCGGTGCCGGCGCGGCCGGCGTCGTCGGCTATCGCGGCCTCATCCGCATGGACGGCGGCAGCGTCACCACCGAGGCACGGGACGCGCATGGCCTCTATGCCGCCAACGGCGCCCAGATACGCGCCAGCGGCACCGCCATCCTGGTGCGGGGACAAGACAGCTACGGCGTCTTCGCCGTCCAGGCTGCGCGCGTGGCGCTGGCCGGCGCCACGGTGCGCAGCGAACTCGGCGGCGGCCTGGTCAGCCTGGCGACCGTGGCGGGCGTGCACGGCACCATCGAGGTGGCCGGCAGCACGGTGGATGCGCCCAATGGCATCGCGCTGGCCACCGTGGGCGGCTCGGCGACGGTCGACCTGAGCCACAGTACGGTGAGCGGCGCCATGCTGATGCATGTCGGCGACGCCGTGTGGAAGGATGCCGGCGGCAACGTCGTCGAGACCATCGAGGCCGGCACCATCGACGTCAACGCGCGCAACAATACCTATCTCAGCGGCGCCGGCGGGGTGCGCGTGGACAGCGGCACGCTGAACCTGAACCTGGAACGTTCGGCGCTGGCCGCCGACATCCGCGTCACCGGCATCGGCGCGGCGCCGGCTGTCGCCAATGTGAGCCTCGCCGCAGGCTCATTGTTCGCCGGCGCCGCCATCGGCGCGGGGCAGGTCACGGTGGACGGCAGCAGCACATGGCGCGTGACGGGCGACTCGACCGTGGCCGGCATTGCCAGCGCCGGCACCGTTGCCTTCGATCCGGCCGGCGGCTTCAAGACGCTGACCGCCGGCAGCTATGCCGGCGGGCCGGGCGGCAGCAGCGGCACGCTGGCCATGCACGCCGCGCTGGGCGGCGACGGCTCCCCCTCCGACAAGCTCGTGATCGACGGCGGCCGCGCCAGCGGCAGCACCGCCGTGCTCGTCAGCAACGCGGGCGGCCAGGGCGGGCAGACCGTCGGCGGCATCCTGCTGGTCGAGGCGGTGCGCGGCGGCACCACCGACGCCGGCGCCTTCCACCTCGCGCGCGAGGTGCGCGCCGGCGCCTACGACTACCGGCTGTTCCGCGGCGGCGCGCAGGGCGAGGCCGCGCAGGCGGAGAACTGGTACCTGCGCAGCACCTTCGAGTACGGCGGCATCGAGCACCCCGACGAATCCGGCAGCACGCCGCCCGGCCTGGTCAAGCCGTCGCCGCAGGCCATCGTCGGCCCCGAGCTGTCGGTCTATGGCGCGGCCATGCCGACCGCGGCGCGCATCGGCCAGCTCACGCTGGGCACGCTGCACGAGCGCGCCGGCGAGCAGGAGAACCTGCGCGCGGACGCCGCGAACGCCACGGACGCCACGGACGTCGCGGCCACCGGCAAGATCCGCAACGGCCACTGGGGCCGCCTGTTCGGCAGCGCCTACAAGGACCGCTACGGCGGCCTCGGCAACCCGGCCGCTTCGGCCACCATCGCCGGCTTCCAGGTCGGCGCCGATCTCTATCACCACCAGCGCGACGACGGCCGGCGCGACCATGCCGGCCTCTACGTCGGCGCCGCGCATGCCAGCGGCGGCGTCGACGGTACCGTCACCAATGCCGGCGCCACCGCCTACGAGCGCCAGCGCACCGGCCACCTCAAGGTCGACGGCGCCAGCGCCGGCGCGTACTGGACCCACTACGGCGCGACCGGCTGGTACGGCGACGCGGTCCTGCAGCTCACGTCCTACAGCGGCACCGCCTCCACCAGCCGCACCGCGATCGGCGTGGACGGCTACGGCGTGGCGGCCTCGCTCGAAGGCGGCTATCCGCTGCAACTGCGGCCCGGCTGGAGCCTGGAGCCGCAGGCGCAGCTGATCTACCAGCGCGTCAGGCTCAACAACACGGCGGACGCCTTCTCGACCATCGGCCTGGGCACCAGCAACAGCGTGCTCGGACGGCTCGGCGCACGGCTGCAGTTCACCAGCAGGCAAGGCGACAAGCTGCTGCAGCCATACGTGCGCGCGAACCTGTGGTCAACGCTGTCGGGCGCGAACAGCACCGTGGACTACGGCGGCGTGGACCGCATCCAGACCCGCGCGGGCGGTCACTGGGGCCAGCTTGGCCTGGGCATCACCGCCAGGATCAGCAGGCAGGCCAGCGTGTTCGGCAACGTCGACGGGATGTTCCCGCTGGAAGGCGGGGAGAAGAGCCACGCCGGCGTGCAGGGCGTGGTCGGTTTCCGCATGAACTGGTGACGGCGGCGCTGGCGGCGGCACCGCGCCGCCGCCAGCCCGCTCCGTGCTGGCTCAGTCCGCCTGCACGCCGGCCGCCTTGATGATGGGCGACCACTTCTCGATTTCCGACTGCAGCCACGTGCGCAGGCCCTCCGGGGTCTGCTTGTCCTCGGGCACGATCTCCGCGCCCAGCTCGGCCAGGCGGGCGGCCACGGCCGGGTCCTTGAGGCCGGCGCGCATCGCCGCGTTGAGCCGGTCGATCACCGCCGGCGGAGTGCCGCGCGGGGCGTAGACGCCGTGCCACACCTTCACCTCGAAGCCCTTGAGCCCGCCCTCGGACAGCGTGGGCGTGTTGGGCAGCGCCTTGATGCGCTGGGTGGTGGTCACGCCGTAGAGCTTGACCTTGTCGGCCTTGATATGGGGCAGCGTCTGCGTGGTCTGGTCGCACAGGATGTCGACCTGCCCGCCCAGCAGCGCCGTCAGCGCGGGCGCCGTGCCCTGGTACGGGATCGCGGTCAGGTCCACGCCGATGGCCTTCTGGAACAGCATGCCGCACAGTTGCGACACCGCGCCGAGGCCCGCGTTGGCCAGGTTGAGCTTGCCCTGGTTCTGGCGGATGTAGGCCACCAGCTCCGGCAGGGTCCTGGGCGGCAGGTCGTGGCGGCCCAGCAGGGTCATCGGCACGTCCGCCACCTGGCCGACGAAGCTGAAGTCCGTCAGCGGCTTGTACGGCAGCTTGCTGTACAGCGCCGGCGCGGTGGCCATGCCGTTGTGGTGGATCAGGATGGTGTAGCCGTCCGGCGCGGCCTTGGCCACGTAGGCCGCGGAAACGGTACCGCCGGCGCCGAGCCGGTTCTCGATCACCACGCTCTGGCCGAGGTTCTTCGACATGGCCGCGGCCAGCGTGCGCGCCACCACGTCGGTCGGGCCGCCGGCGGCGAACGGCACCACCATCGTGATCGGCCTGGACGGATAGGCGTCGGCCGCGCGCGCCGCGCACGGCAGCGCCAGCGCCGCCGCCAGCCCGAGCGCGGCCAGCGCCATCGCGCGCCGGGGCGCCGGTCCCGCCATGCCGCCTCCGCTCTTGCCTTTGCCCTCGTCCCTGTCCTCGCTCCCGCCATTGCCGCCGGTCCGCCATCCTTGCCGTTGTGCCTTGCTGTGTGCCATTGCCTGTGTCTCCTATGGTTGATATGTCCGGCCGGCCTGGTACGGGGCGGCGATGCGGCCGGCCTTGCCTGCGTCGGCCCGGGACCGGGCGCGCGGCTTTCTGGTTGTGGCGCCAAGCGTGGCGGCAAAGCGCCACAGCGGCAATACGGATTTCCCGAAGGGTGAGCAAGGCGCGCTGGAAGGAGCGGGGGCAAGGGTTGGGGGTAAAGCGACGGGCGCACGGCAGGCGGGGCCCCCGGACGCCCCGGCGAAGGTGGTGCCGGCGCCGCCCCGGCGGCGCGGGAAGGCGCCCCGCGCCGCCGCTTCCGGGGGCGCTAAGCCGCTCTTTCGCAAATCCGAATTACGGCGGGAAGGGGCCTCGGGAATAATGGCCGCAAGCTAAATCCGATAACGGGGCATTTTTCATGTTCGCAGAGCAGACGCACGACCAGCCGTATCCCGACATCCGCGAAGCCGTGCGTGCGCTATGCACGGGCTTCGACTCCGCCTACTGGCAGCGCGTGGAAGAGCAGAACGCCTTCCCCGAGGAGTTCGTGCAGGCATTGACCAAGGCCGGCTGGCTGTCGGCGCTGATCCCCGAGGAATACGGCGGCTCCGGCCTGCCGCTGACCGCGGCCTCCGTCATCATGGAGGAAATCAACCGCACCGGCGGCAACTCCGGCGCCTGCCACGGCCAGATGTACGTGATGGGCTGCCTGCTGCGCCACGGCTCGGCCGAGCAGAAGCAGCGCTGGCTGCCCGGCATCGCCTCGGGCGAGCTGCGCATGCAGTCGATGGCCGTGACCGAGCCGACCACCGGCACCGACACCACCAAGCTCAAGACCACGGCCGAGAAGAAGGGCGACCGCTACGTCATCAACGGCCAGAAGGTGTGGATCTCGCGCGTGCAGCACTCCGACCTGATGCTGCTGCTGGCGCGCACCACGCCGCTGGACCAGGTCAAGCGCAAGTCCGAGGGCCTGTCGGTATTCGTGGTGGACCTGCGCGAAGCCATCGGCAAGGGCCTGACCGTGCGCCCGATCCGCAATATGGTCAACCACGAGACCAACGAGCTGTTCTTCGACAACCTGGAAGTGCCGGCCGAGAACCTGATCGGCGAGGAAGGCAAAGGCCTCAAGTACATCCTCGACGGCCTCAACGCCGAGCGCATCCTGATCGCCGCGGAGTGCATCGGCGACGGCTACTGGTTCATCGAGCGCGCCAGCAACTACGCGCGCGACCGCATCGTGTTCGACCGCCCGATCGGCCAGAACCAGGGCGTGCAGTTCCCGATCGCGCGCGCCTACGTCAACGTGGAGGCCGCCAGCCTGATGCGCTACAAGGCCGCCGCGCTGTTCGACGCCGGCAAGGCCTGCGGCAAGGAAGCCAACATCTCCAAGCTGCTGGCCGCCGATGCTTCGTGGGAAGCGGCCAACGTCTGCCTGCAGACGCACGGCGGCTTCGGCTTCGCCGCCGAGTACGACATCGAGCGCAAGTTCCGCGAGACGCGCCTGTACCAGGTGGCGCCGATCTCCACCAACCTGATCCTGTCCTACGTGGCCGAGCACGTGCTCGAGCTGCCGCGTTCGTTCTGAGGATCGCGCCCATGTTCGCTTCGCACCAGGGCATCCGCCCGCTCGACGGCATCCGCGTGGTCTCGCTCGAGCACGCCGTGGCCGCGCCGTTCGCCACGCGCCAGCTCACCGACCTCGGCGCGCGCGTGATCAAGGTGGAGCGCCCCGGCGTGGGCGACTTCGCGCGCGGCTACGACGAGACCGTCAACGGCCAGGCCTCGCACTTCGTCTGGCTCAACCGCGGCAAGGAAAGCCTCACGCTCGACCTCAAGCACGACGAAGCGCAGGCCGTGCTGCATCGCCTGCTGGCCGACGCCGACGTGCTGGTGCAGAACCTCGCCCCCGGCGCCGCCGCGCGCATGGGGCTGGACTTCGACACCCTGCACCCGCGCTACGGCAAGCTCATCGTCTGCGACATCTCCGGCTACGGCGACGCCGGCCCCTACCGCGACAAGAAAGCCTACGACCTGCTGATCCAGGCCGCCGCCGGCCTGATCGGCATCACCGGCGGCGCCGACGAGCCGTCGCGCGCCGGCGTCTCCATCGCCGACATCGCCGCCGGCATGTACGCCTACACCGGCATCCTGTCCGCGCTGCTGCAGCGCGGACGCACCGGCACCGGCCTGCGCGTGGAAGTGACCATGCTGGAAGCGCTCACCGAGTGGATGAACTACGCGCTGTACTTCGGCCACTACGGCGGCAAGGCGCCGGCGCGCTTCGGCGCCTCGCACCCGGCCATCGCGCCCTACGGCGTGCACCGCACCGGCGACGGCGGCAGCGTCATCTTCGGCCT
>NZ_AQPL01000502.1:0-625 GCF_000395345.1 Cupriavidus sp. WS
CGTGCACCGCACCGGCGACGGCGGCAGCGTCATCTTCGGCCTGCAGAACGAGCGCGAATGGCAGGCCTTCTGCGAGAAGGTGCTGGACCAGCCCGGCCTGCTCGAGGACGAACGCTTCACCTCCAACTCCGGCCGCGTGAAAAACCGCGCCGAACTCACCGCGCTGATCGAAGCCCGCTTCGCGGCGATGACGGTAGCCGAGGTCGAAGCACTGCTCGACGCGGCGCAGATCGCCAACGCGCCGATGAACGACATCGAAGCCGTCTGGAACCATCCGCAGCTTGCCGCGCGCGGGCGGTGGCGGGAAGTGAACAGTCCGGGCGGCGTGATCGGGGCGCTGCTGCCGCCGGCCAATCTCTCCGGCGTCGAGCCGGTGATGGGGGATATACCGGCGCTGGGCGCGCATAGTGCGGCTATTCTTGCTGAATTGGGGTATTCGGAAGGGAGGATTGGGGAGTTGAAGGAGAGGAAGGTGGTTTAGTTTTTTTGGGTTTTGGAGGTGCGCTTGTGGCTGTGGGTCTGGCGGCTTGGGTTTTGTGGGTGGGTCATTTGCACTGTTTGGCTTCAAGGTTGGCTTCGGCTTCGAAGTTAATGGCTTTAGAGGCTTTAACTTCAAAGTCAACTT
>NZ_AQPL01000503.1:0-15016 GCF_000395345.1 Cupriavidus sp. WS
CGGCAAGCCCCGCCGCCAGCGCGGCGCCGAGCCCGCCTTCGAGCACCACCGCGTCGTGTCCCATCTGGCGCAGCCAGCTTGCCGCCACCGGGGCGCGCACGCCGTCGGCATCGATCAGCACCAGCCGCGCGCGGCGCACGCCGACGTACTGGTCGGTGGCCTGGACCAGCTGGCCGCCCGGCGTGTTCTGCGCGCCCGGCACCGAGCCGGCGGCGAATTCCTCGGGCGTGCGCACGTCGCACAGGTAGGTGGTGCGCGCGGGGTCGCGCAGCCAGCCATCGACCTCGCCGGCGCCGGCGTGCGGCACCGCGAAGCGCGTGGCCAGCGCGCGGGCCGCGGCGCGCGCCTCTGCCAGCCCCGCCGGCGCGGCATTGTCCGGATAGCGCCGCGTGCCGCCGTGCTCCAGCGCGAAGTCGTTCAGGTACCAGCCCTGCGTGCCGTTTTCCAGCGCGAACACCGGGTTGGGCACGCCGAGGTTGATCAGCGTCTGGGCGCCGATGATGCTGCGCGTGCGCCCGGCGCAGTTGATGACGACCGGCGTGGCGGGGTCGGGCACGAGGTCGCGCAGCCGGTAGGCCAGCTCGCCGTTGGGGCAGCAGACGGCGCCGGGGATGTTCATCTTGCGGAATTCGCTCGCGGGCCGCCCGTCCAGCACCACCGGCGGGCGCTCGCCGGCCAGCATCGCGGCCAGCTCCGGCGCCGACACGCGCGGCGTGCCGTAGTGATGTTCGGCCAGCTCGCCGAAGGTCTTGGAGGGCACGTTGACACCCGCGAACAGCGCATGTCCGGCGGCCTGCCAGGCCGGCACCCCGCCGTCGAGCACGAACACGGCCGCATAGCCCAGCCCGGCCAGCGCCCGCGCCGCGCGCGCCGCCACGCCGTCGCCGTCGTCGGCCAGCACGATGCGCGCGGCCGCGTTGGGCGCCAGGCGGCCGATCTCGAGCTCGAGCCGGCTGTATGGCAGCGGCACGGCGTGGAAGGGATGGCCTTCGCCATACTGGCCGTGCTCGCGGACGTCGAGCAGGGCGATTTCGCCGGGGCCGTGCAGCCAGGCCTTGAGCGTGGCGGGATCGACCAGGGCGGGATGGGCGGAAAGTGGCTGGGGCATGCGGTTGGTCCAGGCAAGAAGGGGGCCTGCCTCGTGGCCGCGCGAGCGCGGGAGGCAAGGGGAAATGCGTCGTAACGGGAAAAGCGGGGAAAGCGGGAAGCCCCAGGGCGGGCGCGGGCCGGCGCGACGGCTCGGCCCGGTGCCGCCCGGTGGCGGTCAGCGGCGCGTCTTGACGCCCACGTTCATGATCTGGCAGCGGCCGGTTTCGAGGTCGAAGGACAGGCGCTCGGTCAGGGTCTCCAACGAGCGGCCGTACATGTGCAGGTGGCGGATCACGCTGTCGCCGCGGATCTCTACCGAATGGATGTCGTCGGGCAGCAGCGCGATGCCGCTGCCCGGCCCGACCTCCACCGTGCGCGCGTGCGCCAGCGTGCCCACGCCCGGCTGGCTGCCGTCGTCGGTGCGCAGGTAGACGTCGTTGAACTCGGTGCCGACCACGCCGGCCACGCAGGCCCAGGTGGTGTGGTTGTGCGGCGGGATGCGCTTGCCGGGCCGCATCACGTTCAGGTACAGCGCGAAGGTCTGGTCGGCGTCTTCGGCGATCAGGTAGCGGGTCTGGCGCTCGCCGTCCTCGGGCGGCGCGAACTCGTCCTGCGCCCACAGTTGCGGCTGGGCCGCCAGTTGCTTGACCTGGCCCAGCACGGCGTCCAGCGAAGCGCGGGTGACGCCGCCGGCGGCGACGATGTCCTTGATGGAACGGATGGCGTCCCCAACGGCTTGCTGGCGTTGTTGTGCGATCGACATATCTCTAGAATCCTTGCTCAGTCTTATGGTTCTCGGGTTTGCGGGGCGCTCGGAGGCGTTGTCTGGCCTCACTTTAATGAACCTTGCCGGCCAAAACCACTTAATCACCGATAAAAACACTTAAGCAAGTCTGATGAATGCGTAATCTCGACCTGGACCTGCTGCGCACGCTGGTGGCCATTGCCGACCGCGGCACCTTCGGCGCCGCCGCCGAGCACCTGCACCGCACGCAGTCCGCCGTGACCCAGCAGATGCAGCGCCTCGAGGAGCAGGTGGCGCTGCCGCTGTTCGAGCGGCAGGGGCGCGGCAAGCAGCTCACGCGGCACGGCAACAAGCTGGTGGAATACGCGCGCCAGTTGCTGGGCCTGAACGACGAGGCGCTGCGCGTGCTGCGCGAAGGCGACCTGACCGGCTCGCTGCGCATCGGCGCGCCGCACGACGTGGCCGACACCATCCTGCCGCCGCTGCTGTCGCATATCGCGCGGGCGTCGCCGGCGCTGCGGCTGGAGATCCACGTGGGGCGCAGCCCGTTCCTGATGGAGTCGCTGCGGCGCGGCGAGATCGACCTGACGGTCTCCACGCGCGAGGACGCCAGCCTGGACGGGCTGGTGCTGCGCACCTCGCCCACGATCTGGGTGTGCGCGGCGGATTTCGCCTACGAGGCGGGCAGCCCGGTGCCGCTGATCCTGGCTGACGAGCCCAGCCTGTTCCGCCGGCTGGCGCTGGAAGCGCTCAAGGAAGCCGGCGTGCCGTGGCGCTCGGCCTACCTGGCGCCGAGCCTGATCGGCATCAAGGCGGCGATCCGCGCCGGGCTGGGCATCACCGCGCGCAGCATCGACCTGCTTGGCGCGGACATGCGCGTGCTGGGCGACAAGGACGGCCTGCCGCGCCTGCCGGACGTGACCTACTACCTGTGGGCGCGGCCCAACGCCGCCAACCCGGTGGCGCGCCAGGTGTTCTCGATGCTCAAGACCACCTTGCAGCGCGGGCTGGCGGCGTAGCCGGGCAGGGGGCTCACGCGGCCGGCGCCAGCCGGAACGCGCCCACCGCCTCGGCCAGCTGGCGCGCCTGCGTCTCCAGCGAACCGGCCGCCGCCGCGGCCTGCTCGACCAGCGCGGCGTTCTGCTGGGTGACTTCCTCCATCTGCGTCACCGCGCGGCTGACCTGCACGATGCCCGCGCTCTGCTCCAGCGAGGCGGCCGAGATGTCCTCCACGATGCGGGCCACGCGCTGCACGGCCTCGACCGCCTCGTTCATGGTGTGACCGGCCTGCGCCACCAGCGCGTTGCCGGCGGCGACCTTGTTGGCCGAGTCGTCGATCAGGTTCTTGATCTCGCGCGCGGCCTGCGCGCTGCGCTGCGCCAGCGCGCGCACCTCGCCCGCCACCACCGCGAAGCCGCGCCCGGTCTCGCCGGCGCGCGCCGCTTCCACGGCGGCGTTGAGCGCCAGGATGTTGGTCTGGAAGGCAATGCCGTCGATCACGCCGATGATGTCGGCGATACGCTGCGAACTGCTGCTGATGTCGCCCATCGTCTGCACCACGCCGCGCACGTCGTCGCCGCCGCGCGTGGCCAGCCGTGCCGCCTCGGCGGCCAGCGCGCTGGCCTGGCGCGCGCTTTCGGTGTTGTTGCCCACGGTGGAGGTCAACTGCTCCATGCTGGCCGCGGTCTGCTCGAGCGAGGCGGACTGCTGCTCGGTGCGGCCGGACAGGTCGGCGTTGCCCGCGGCGATCTCGCGCGCGCCGATGTTGACCGAGTCCGAGCTGGCGCGCACCTGGCTGACGGTGCGCGTGAGCGCCGCCTGCATGCGCGCCACGGCGCCCAGCACGCGGCCGACTTCGTTGCCGCTGGCGGTTTCGGCGCGCTGCGTGAGGTCGCCCTCGGCCACGCGGTCGAGATGCTCGGCGGCGGCGGCCAGCGGCGCCACCACGAAGGTGCGCAGGCCCAGGTGCACGGCCACGATCAGCGCCAGCGAGGCACTGATGCCCACCGCCACCAGCTTCACCACCAGGCGGTAGCGCGTGCCGCTGGTCTCGGTCTCGTGCAGCGAGAGCGCGCTGGCCTGCTGCTGGAACCGTTCCAGCGCGGTGGAGAAGTCCGCGCCCGAGCGCGTGATGTCCTGGTCGTTGATGGCCGCGTAGGCGGCCGGGTCGCCGGCGCGCAGCGCGGCTGCGGCGCGCTCGATGGCGCCGGCGTGCTGCTGGGCGGCCTGCGCGAGCTGGCGGCGCTGGCCGTCGGCCTCGCCGTCCTGCGCGGGCGCGGCGGCGAAGCGCTGCATCCGCTGCGCCGCGCTGCCCAGCGACTTGGCCGCCGCCGCCAGCGCGTCGGCATTGACGCCGCCGCCGCCTTCGCGCGCGGAGGCGTAGGCGCGCGAAAGCGCGGCGCGGGCGCGCGTCATGTCCTTGTAGGCGTCGTTGAGCAGCAGGGTGCTGGCCGAGAGTTGCTGTACGCGCACCGTGGCCTGGTTGGCGGCGCCGAGCGCGAACACGCCGACTACCGCGCCGAATACGATCATCAATGCAAACGTCACCAGAATGGCCAGCAGGGCAATGCGTACGCTCAGGTTTTTCATCTTCGCGGCAGTTATGAAATTGGGATGTCTACGCTAACGGACTGTCGGGCCCGGACTTGACGCGCGCGGCGCCGGATATTGAGCAAGATCAAATCCCGGCCCGCGGTGCCGGCGCGCATGTGACGCCGGAGTATGAAAGTTTCGTGACGCCATCAAGGGACTGTTGCGCTGCACCGATAAAACGGCTTTCCGTCCCGGCGCGCCGCGCGCCCGTCCTGCGAGCCCTTTCATCTGCGAGCCTCTTCATGTTTCCGAGCCTGACCATTCGTGCGCGGCTGATCGCCGCCATCTCGCTGTTGTTCGTGCTGGCGCTGGGGGTCGGCATCGCCGCGCTGCTCGGGCTGCGCGAGGCCAATCAGGCACATGACTCGACCTACTCCAACCAGCTCGCCTCGGCGCTGGCGCTGGGCGAGGCCGACCTCAGCATGACCCGCGCGCGCACCGCGCTGGACCGCGCCATGCTCTACCCGGACAACCCGGAATTCGATGGCTTGCTGCGCCGCACCGAAGAACTGGTGGCGCGCTCCGACGAAGCCTGGCAGCGTTTCCTGGCGCTGCCGCGCGACAGCGAGGAAGACCAGTTGGCCAAAGAGGTCGCCGCCAAGCGCGAGGCCGCCAGCCGCGAGGGCATCGCCGCCATCATCGCCGCGCTGCGGGCCAGGGACCGGCCGCTGGCGGACCAGATCATGGAGAAGAAGCTGTCGCGCCTGTTCCGTGACGCCAACGACACGGGCCTCAAGCTCGGCAAGTTCCAGATGCAGCTCGCCGCGGGCAACTTCGAGGCCTCGCAGGTGGCCTACCGGCGCTTCCGCAACGGCCTGATCGCCGCGCTGGCGCTGGCGCTGGTGGTGTCGGTCGGCTGCGCGGCGCAGTTGCTGCGCGCCATCGTGGGGCCGCTGGAGCTGGCGCTGGCGCAGTTCAACCGCATCGCGGCGGGCGACCTGAGCCAGGCCGTGCAGTCCGAGCGCAACGACGAGATGGGCCTGCTGCTCGACGGCCTGGGCCGCATGCAGGAGAGCCTGGCCGGCACCGTGGGGCGCGTGCGCCAGGGCTCGGACGCCATCGCCGCGGCCACCCGGCAGATCGCCGCCGGCAACGCCGACCTGTCCGGGCGCACCGAGGCGCAGGCCGCCTCGCTGCAGGAAACCGCCGCCAGCATGGAGCAGATGACCTCCACCGTGCGCCAGAACGCCGACAACGCGCGCCAGGCCAGCCAGTTCGCGGTCAGCGCCGTGGAGGTAGCGCAGCAGGGCGGCACCGTGGTGGGCGAGGTGATGTCCACGATGGGCGACATCAGCGCCGCCGCCAAGACCGTCGCCGAGATCATCGGCGTGGTCGACGGCATCGCCTTCCAGACCAATATCCTGGCGCTCAACGCGGCGGTGGAGGCGGCGCGCGCCGGCGAGCAGGGCCGCGGCTTCGCGGTGGTGGCCGGCGAGGTGCGCAGCCTGGCCCAGCGCAGCGCCAATGCCGCGCGCGAGATCAAGACGATGATCGAGACCTCGCTGGCGCACGTCGCCACCGGCAACGGCCTGGCCGACCGCGCCGCCGCCACCATGCAGGAGGTGGTGAGCGCGATCCGCCGCGTGACCGACATCATGAGCGAGATCGCCGCCGCCTCGGTCGAGCAGAGCAGCGGCATCGAGCAGGTCAACCGCGCGGTGAACGCGATGGACGAGGCCACGCAGCAGAACGCCGCGCTGGTGGAGGAAGCGGCCGCCGCGGCGGCCTCGCTGGAGGATCAGGCGCGCCAGTTGGACCAGGCCATCGCCGCGTTCCGCGTCTAGGCGCCCGGCGCGCGGCCGGCGGCCATGATGCTGCACGCGCACTTTGTGCGTCAGGCCGCATTAGTCTAGGGTATACGTTGTGACGGAGGCGCCCGATTGGTGCCATCGTTGCCAGCAGGCGGCCAGTGCTGGCCGACGCGCCGGGCATGCCCCGGTTTCCTTGCGGGACGGACCTGAAAGCGGACCTGAATCGTGCGACGACGTCTCTGGCCCAGGCTCGTGATGCTGGCCCTGCTGGTGGGGGGCGGCTATGTCCTGTACGCGGTCGTGGCCGAGGAGCTGTCCACCTCGCGCCTGCAGGCCCGCTACTTCTCGGCGCGCGTCAGGGACGCGGGCTACGCCGACGCGGCCGGGCCCAGCGACCGCATCCGCTTCCCCGACGACGGCCCCTACGACCTGCGCTTCGGCTACAGCCGCCTGCCGCAGTTCACCGAGCTGCTGGAGGCGCGCGGCTACAGGCGCGAGCGCCAGGCGCGCTGGTCCGCCCGCCTGCTGGAGATCACCGATTCCGGCCTGTTCGCGCCCTACCGCGAGAAGACCCGGGCCGGCCTGGCGCTGCTCGACTGCAACGACCAGCCCTTCGGCGCGGCGCCGGCGCCGGACCGCGCCTACGCCGGCTTCCGGGACATCCCGGCGGTGCTGGTGAATGCCTTGCTCTACATCGAGAACCGCGACCTGCTCGATCCCGAGTTCCCCACCCGCAACCCCGCGCTCGACGTGCGCCGCTTCACGCGCGCGGCGATGGACCAGGGCGTGCGCCTGTTCAACGACCGCCACGAGGCGCCCGGCGGCAGCACGCTGGCCACGCAGATCGAGAAGTACCGCCATTCGCGCGCCGGGCGCACCGGCTCGCCGCACGAGAAGCTCCGGCAGATGGCGAGCGCGTCCATGCGGGCCTATCTCGACGGGCCGGACACCATCGGCGCGCGCCAGCGCATTCTGCTCGACTACCTGAACACGGTGCCGCTGTCGGCGCGCGCCGGCGTGGGCGAGATCAACGGCCTGGGCGACGGGCTGTGGGCCTGGTACGGCCAGGACTTCGGCGAGGCCAACCGCCTGCTGGGCGCGGCCGGCATGGGGCCGGGGCCGGGCAGGGGCCCGCTGCCGGGCGAGCAGGGCGCCACCCAGGCGCGCGTGTTCAAGGAGGCGCTGTCGCTGATCATCGCGCAGCGCGGGCCGTCGCATTTCCTGCGGCGCGACACCGCCGCGCTGGCGGCGCTGACCGACAGCTACCTCCGCCTGCTGGCCGCCGCCGGCGCCATCCCGCCGTGGCTGCGCGACGCCGCGCTGGCCCAGCCGCTCAGGCTGCGCGGCGAGGACGCCGGCGCGCAGGACCGTCCGGAGATCTCCTTCGTCTCGCGCAAGGCCATCAGCGGCGTGCGCACCGACCTGCTGCGCTATCTCGGCCTGGGCAGCAGCTACGAGCTCGACCGCCTCGACCTGACCGCCCACAGCACCATCGACACCGGGCTGCAGCGCGTCGTCACCGATGCGCTGCTCAAGGCCGGCACGCGCGACGGCGCCCGCGCCACCGGGCTGTACGGCCGCAACCTGCTACGCGACGGCGACGACCCCGGCCGGCTGGCGATCAGCTTCACGCTGTACGAGCGCGCCGGCGGCGCCAACCTGCTGCGCGTGCAGGCCGACAACCTCGACCTGCCGTTCGACCTCAACCGCGGCGCGCGCCTCAACCTGGGCTCCACCGCCAAGCTGCGCACGCTGGTGACTTACCTGGAAATCCTCTCCGAGCTGCACGAGGCGTTCTCCGCCATGACGCCCGCGCAGCTCAAGGCGGTCACGCCGCCCAGGCTCGACGCGCTCAGCCTGTGGGCGCAGAACTACCTGCTGACGCAGCCCGACAAGAGCCTGCGCGCGATGCTGGAGGCGGCCATGCTGCGCAAGTACTCCGGCGGCGCGGGCGAGGCCTTCTTCACCGGCGGCGGCCTGCAGACCTTCTCCAACTTCGAGCGCTGGGAAAACCTGAAGATCATGCCGGTGCGCGAGGCCTTCGAGCATTCGGTCAACCTGGTGTTCGTGCGCCTGATGCGCGACATCGTGCGCTACGAAACCTACCGGCTGCACCCGGACGCCGACGAGTGGCTCAACAACCCGGCCGCGCCCCAGCGCCGCGCCTACCTGGTGCGCTTCGCCGACCAGGAGGGCAGCGACTACCTGCGCGCGTTCTACGGCAAGTACCGCGGCAAGACCTGGCCGGA
This sequence comes from Cupriavidus sp. WS, assembly GCF_000395345.1. NCBI lineage: Bacteria > Pseudomonadati > Pseudomonadota > Betaproteobacteria > Burkholderiales > Burkholderiaceae > Cupriavidus > Cupriavidus sp. WS. Next base: position 8,427 of record NZ_AQPL01000503.1, read on the forward strand.
GCGGTTCCGGCGCGCGCTGGAGAACCGGCGCTTCAGCCAGGTCGGGCTGGCGGTCACGCTGCGCAGCATCGAGCCGGACATGGACCTGGAACAGTTCGCCAGGATCATGCGCGCCACGCTGCCGAAGATCGCCAAGGCGCCGCTGACCGACGAAGCGCTGGCCAGGATGTACGGCAAGTACGGCCCGCGCAGTTTCAACCTGAACGACCGCGGCTACCTCGCGCGCGTGCATCCGCTGGAACTGTGGCTGCTGGACTACCTGCGCCAGCACCCCGACGCCAGCCTGGACGAGGTCCTGCGCGACAGCACCGCGCAGCGCCAGGAGGTCTACGCATGGCTGTTCAAGACCCGCAACCCGGGCGGGCAGACCCGGCGCATCCGCGGCCAGCTCGAGCGCCAGGCCTTCGGCGAGATCGCGCGGCGCTGGCAGCGGCTGGGCTATCCGTTCGGCGCGATCACGCCGTCCTACGCCTCGGCCATCGGCGCGGCGGGCGACCGCCCGGCGGCGCTGGCGGAGCTGGTCGGCATCATCCAGAACGGCGGCGTGCGCGAGCAGGCCACCGCGCTGCGCCGCCTGGACTTTGCCGAGGGCACGCCGTATGCCACGGTGTTCGGGCTGGACATGCACGGCAAGCGCCTGCTGAGCGAGGACCTGGCGCAGGTGGTGCGCGCCGCGCTGGTGGGGGTGGTGAACTCGGGCACGGCCGGGTCGCTGCGCCCGGCGCTGGCGGGCAGCGGCATCGTCGCCGGCGGCAAGACCGGCACCGGCGACCACCGCTACGAGGTCTATGGGCCGGGCGGCCGGCTGATTTCGTCGCGCGTGGTCAGCCGCTCGGCGACCTTCGTGTTCTTTCTCGGCGAGCGCTATTTCGGCAACGTCACCGCCTACGTGCAGGAGCCCTACGCGGCGCGCTACGCCTTCACCAGCGCCTTGTCGGTGCAGTTGCTCAAGTCGCTGGCGCCGGCGCTGCTGCCGCTGGCGCGCGACGGCGGCGCGCGCGTGCCGCTGGCCTGCCAGCACTGAACCGCCGGGCCGGGCTCAGTCCCAGCAGTGGCGCAGGGCGCTGTAGCGGTCTTCGGAGTCGCGCGCTTCGCGCTCGTATTCGGCGATGACCTGCAAGGTGGCGCGCTGGAGCAGGGACCCGGCGGTCAGCAGGGCCGCCAGATCGCGCAGGCCCTGCAGGCAGGTCACGGTGGGAATGTCGGCTTCTTGCTGCATGATGCGTTGCTGGCTCGGGACAGGCGGCTCGTGCCGCTCGATGATTCGAGTGTAGTGAGCCGCCGGGCGCCCGAATGCAAGGCAATGTGTCCGCGCCAACCTTTTGCCGGCCTTTTCGTGCCGGGGCCGGCGAGCCGTCACATCATGGCCGGCCGAAGTGGCGGGCAAGCAGCGCGCCGGTCAGCACGGTGACGCAGATCCACAACAGCACGATCACCACCGCGGCGATCCGGCTGCGCGGGCGTTGCGCGGCGGCCACGGCGGCCGCGCGGTATTCGCGCATCAGCTCGGGCGGCACCATCCGCACCGCCAGCAGCACGCCCAGCGGCACCAGCACCACGTCGTCGAGATAGCCCAGCACGGGGATGAAATCCGGGATCAGGTCGAGCGGCGACAGCGCGTAGCCCGCCACCAGCAGCGCCACCACCTTGGCATACCAGGGCGTGCGCGGGTCGCGCGCGGCCAGCCACAGCGCATGTACGTCGCGCAGCACTTCGCGCGCCCAGACGCGGCAGCGCACCACCGCGCGCCGCAGGTGGCCGCGCACGTCGTCGGCCACCGGCACCACCGCCAGCGCCAGCAGCAGCGCCGCCAGCGCCAGCGTGGCGCTGAAGCCCAGGTGCTTGAACCCCAGCGCGCCGATCACGCCGCCGCCGAAGAACAGCCCCACCAGCGTGGCCAGCATGCGCAGCCGGGAGCGGTTGGCCAGCACCACCGGCTTGCCGGCGACGGCGCCGGTGGCGTTCCAGTAGAACAGCTTGCCGAGCTCGATGCCGATGTCGGTCACCATGCCGGTGACGTGGGTGGTGCGGATCTCGGCATTGGAGATCTTGGTGATCATGGCGTTCTGCAGGCCCATGATGAAGCACAGCACGATCACGGTGGCGGTGCCGAGCGCCCAGCGGTGCATCTCCAGGTTGCCGCCCATCAGGCCGAAGCACAGCAGCAGCACGGCCTCCAGCAGCAGCGGCAGCGCGTATTCGCTGTGCAGGTCCTCGCGCCGCGCCCAGTTGATCAGCACGGCCGAGGTGGCGGCGCCGGCCAGGAAGGACAGCAGCGCGCCCAGCCCCTCCAGGAACAGCCCGGCCTCGCCGAGCGCGAGATGGTCGGCCATCGCGGAGACGATGCCGCTCATGTGCGAGGTGTATTGCTGGACCGCGAGATAACCGCCGGCGTTGGCGGCGCCGGCGACGAAACTGAGGTAGCAGGCGAGCTGCCGGTTGGCTTGCGGACTGCGCTGGCGCCCGGCGAGGCTGCGCAGGTAAGGGATGGGCATGGCGACGGATTCCGTGAGCGGCCGTGGGTGGAGCAAGGTGCAATGGATGGAATGGTAATCCACGCGGCGCCGTGCCCGCGGCCGGCGGCCCGCCCGGCACGCTTGCATGACGCGCGGCGAGGCCCGCGCGGGGTGCCGGACCGGTGCTTTCCGGGGCCGGCATGCGGCGAAATGGATATGTACTAAATTTGTTCAAAATACAACCAGGCTGCCGGCAATATTTGCGCGCGCCCGGCTTCGGGGCTACCATCGCGGCTCTCGTCCGGCCGCGCCGCTTGCGCGCCGGCACGGCTTGCGCCACCGGCGCCACCCGATCCCACTGCCCATGCCCGCTTCCAGCAAACCGGCCTCGCCGCTGCAGATCGACCTCGCGCGCCGCATCGCGCGGCAGGTGGCCGAGGGCGAGCTGGCGCCCGGCGCGCACCTCGCCGAGGAAACCCTGGCGAGCCATTTCGCGGTGTCGCGCACGCCGGTGCGGGCGGCGCTGCGGCTGCTGGCCGGGCACGGCCTGATCCGCTACCGCGCCAACAGCGGCTATTTCGTCGAGGCGCCGGCGCACGGCGCCGCGGTGCCGGACTTCGGCGAGTCCGGCATGGGCGGCGACGAGCTGTACCGCCAGCTGGTGGACGGCCGCGCCCGCAAGCAGTTGCCCGACACGCTGACCGAGAAGGAGCTGCTGCGCGCCTATCCGGTGTCGCGCAGCCTGCTGGCCAAGACCCTGACGCGCATGGCGGCGGACGGCCTGATCGAGAAGCGCGCCGGCCACGGCTGGCGCTTCCAGCCGTCGCTGGAAACGCCCGAGGCGCTGGCCGAGAGCTACCGCTTCCGCATGATCGTGGAATGCGGGGCCTTGCTGGAGCCGGCCTTCGAGGCCGACAAGGCGCAGGTCGCGCGCTGCCGCAAGGCCTACGAGCAGGTCATCGCGGACGGCGGCGCGAGCCTGTCGCCGGCCGGGTTCTTCGCGCTGAACACGTCGTTCCACGAGATGCTGGCGCGCTTTTCCGGCAACCGCTTCATCGTGCAGGCGGTGCAGCAGCAGACCCAGTTGCGCCGGCTGGAGGAGCATGCCGCGTTCTACCGCGAGATCGACCTCGTCGAAGCCTGCCGCGAGCACCTGCAGATCCTCGACGCGCTGGAACTGGGCGACCGCGAATGGGCGGCCGCGCTGATGCGCCGGCACCTGCTGAACGCGCGCGCCCACAGCAACTGAGCGGCCGCGCCGCCGCTTGTCACGCGGCTTGTCACGCCGCTCCCCGCGCCGCCTCCCTTCCTCCGAACGCATCGCAATGCGCGGCCGTGCCGGGCGCGGTGCGGCTATGCGCGCGCCTGTCCCGCGGGCATGGGCCGTATTCGCGCAATATTGTACTTTGTTTATATTTAGTACAAAATGGCCGGGACCGTGCCTTACCGCAACGCCACTTCGACGAGCCCCGCCATGACCGCCCACAGCGTATTGCCCGCTTCTGACTCCGCTTCCGCTTCCATTTCTGCCTCCGACGCCGATCCCGCCGCCGCGATGGCCGCGTACTGGATGCCGTTCACGTCCAACCGCCGCTTCAAGCAGCAGCCGCAACCGCAGATGTTCTCGGGCGCCGACGGCATGTACTACCTGCGCCCGGACGGCAGCCGCGTGCTCGACGGCATGGCCGGGCTGTGGTGCGTCAACGCCGGGCACCGCCGCCCGGAGATCGTCGAGGCCATCGCGCGCACGGCCCATGAGCTGGACTACGCGCCGTCGTTCCAGATGAGCCACCCGCTGGCCTTCGCGTTCGCCGAGGCGCTGGTGGCCGAGGCGCCGGCCGGCCTGTCCAACGTGTTCTTTTCCAATTCCGGGTCGGAGGCGGTGGATTCGGCGCTCAAGATCGCGCTGGCCTATCACCGCGCGCGCGGCGAGCCGCAGCGGGTGCGCCTGATCGGGCGCGAGCGCGCCTATCACGGCGTGGGTTTCGGCGGGCTGTCGGTGTCGGGCATCGCCGGCCACCGCAAGCCGTTCGGCAACCTGCTGCCGTGGGTGGACCACCTGCCGCACACCTACGACCGCGCGGCGATGGCGTTCTCGCGCGGGCAGCCGGCGTGGGGCGCGCACCTCGCGGACGAGCTGGAGCGCCTGGTCGCGCTGCACGACGCATCCACCATCGCCGCCGTGATCGTCGAGCCGGTGTCCGGCTCCACCGGCGTGCTGGTGCCGCCGGTGGGCTACCTGCAGCGCCTGCGCGAGATCTGCGACAGGCATGGCATCCTGCTGATCTTCGACGAGGTCATCACCGGCTTCGGCCGCGTGGGCGCGCCGTTCGCCGCGCAGGCCTTCGGCGTGGCGCCGGACCTGATGACCAGCGCCAAGGGCCTGACCAACGGCGCGGTGCCGATGGGCGCGACGCTGGTGGGCGGCCATGTGTACGAGGCCCTCATGCAGGGCGCGCCGGGCAGCATCGAGCTGCCGCACGGATACACCTATTCGGGTCATCCGCTGGCCTGCGCGGCCGGGCTGGCGGCGCTGGACATCTACCGCCGCGAGGGGCTGTTTACGCGCGCCAACGACCTGGCGCGGCAATGGGCCGACGCGGCGCACGGCCTGCGCGGCCTGCCGCACGTGGCGGACGTGCGCAATATCGGCCTGCTGGCGGCCATCGAACTGGAGCCGCTGCCGGGCCAGCCCGGCCAGCGCGGTTATGCGGCGCACCTGGCCTGCCTGGCGCGCGGCTGCCTGATCCGCGCGGCGGGCGACACGATGGTGCTGTCGCCGCCGCTGGTCATCGCGCCGGCGCAGATCGACACGCTGTTCGGCACGCTGGCGGAGGTGTTGCGCGCATCGTGACGCGGGCCGCCGCGCCGGTCTAGCGCAGCGAGTGGTTGGGCTGCGGGGCCGCGCGCTCGGCCGGGTGCTGCGACTTCATCCACTGCGCCGCAGCGTCGGCATCGAGCGGGCGCGAGAACAGGTAGCCCTGGCCCATGTGGCAGCCCTGCGAGAGCAGGAACTGGCGCTGCGCGTCGTTCTCCACGCCTTCGGCCACCACCGCGAGCTTCAGGCTGTCGCCGATGCGGATCACGGCGCTGGCCAGTTCGCGCGCGGCGGCGTCGCTCTCCAGGTCAATCACGAAACTCTTGTCGAGCTTGAGCTGATGCACCGGCAACTGGCGCAGGTAGCCCAGGCTCGAATAGCCGGTGCCGAAATCGTCCATCGACAGGCGCACGCCCTGCGCGTGGATCGCGGCGACGGTGGCGGCGATGCCGGCATCGTCCTCCATCAGCAGGCCCTCGGTCATCTCCAGCACCAGCGCATGGGCGGGCAGGCCGTGGCGCGAGAGCGTCTCGGCCACGTCGGTGGCCAGCGCCGGGTCGCGGAAGCTGCCCGGCGAGATGTTGACGGAGATGGTCGGCACCGGGATGCCCTCGTGGCGCCAGGCGGCCAGCTGTGCGCACGCGCGCTCGAGCACCCAGCGGTCCAGCGTGCCGATCAGGCCGGCGTCCTCGGCCAGCGGCACGAAGCGGTCGGGCGGCACCTTGCCGAAATGCGGGTGGTGCCAGCGCACCAGCACTTCCAGCCCGTACAGGCGCCCGTCGCGCAGGAACACCTGCGGCTGGAAGTTGAGGTGGAGTTCCTCGTTGAGCAGCGCGTCGCGCAGCGCCGACTCCAGCGCCAGGCGCTCCTGCGCGGCCCAGTTCATCTCGATGCTGAAGAGGCGGAACAGGTTGCGCCCGGCCGCCTTGGCGTCGTACATGGCCATCTCGGCGCAGTGCAGCAGGTAGTCCAGCGTGTCGCCGTCCGACGGGAACAGGCTGATGCCGATGCTGGCCGAGGGCGCGATGCTGGCGTGGTCGATGCGCAGCGGCTGGCGCATCGCCACCAGCAGGCGCTGGCCGGTGGCGATGGTGCGGGTGCGGTCGGCGCCGGGCAGCACCAGCGCGAACTCGTCGCCCGACAGGCGCGCCACCAGCGCGCTCTCGCCGGCGTGGGCGACCAGGCGCTTGGCCACCTCGCGCAGCATCTTGTCGCCGCCGCTGTGGCCGAGCGAGTCGTTGATGTACTTGAAGCGGTCCAGGTCGACGAACAGCACGCTCAGCGCGGCGCCGGCCTGGCGCGCCGCCAGCAGCAGC
>NZ_AQPL01000504.1:0-1481 GCF_000395345.1 Cupriavidus sp. WS
CTCAGCGCGGCGCCGGCCTGGCGCGCCGCCAGCAGCAGCTTGCCGGCCTGGCGCTGCAGCTGGCTGCGGTTGGGCAGGCCGGTGAGGGAGTCGTAGTGGTCGAGCTGCTGGATGCGCTCGGCGGCGTCGTCGCGCTCGAAGGCCAGCTTGCACAGCCAGGCGCAGACTTCCACCACCTGCTGGTGGAAGGCGTCGGGCTCGCGCACGCTGCGGAAATAGAAGGCCAGCGTGGCCAGCACGCGGCCGTCGCCGGCCTTGATCGGGTACGACCAGCAGGCCGCCAGGCCCAGCGGCAGGGCCAGGTGGCGGAAGTCCGCCCAGCGCGGGTCGGTGGCGATGTCGCTGACCACCACCGGCTCGCCCAGCCAGGCGGCGGTGCCGCAGGAGCCCACCGCTGCCCCGACCGGCACGCCGTCGAGCGCCGCCGAGTACTCGGGCGGCAGCGCCGGCGCGGCCAGCGGGCGCAGGCGCCGCTCGCTGTCCACGCGCAGCACGGAGGCGACCACCGAGGGCGCCACGCGCTGCACTTCCTGGCAGATCAGCTCCATCACCGCCGGCAGCGGCTGATCCATCACCATCGCGTGCAGCACCTTGCGCTGGAGCAGCTCGTAGGTTTTCTTCTGCGTGATGTCGGACAGGATGACGATGCCGTGGTGGTGCCCACCCACCGTGCTGACCAGGTGGCGCACCGTGACCGACACCCACAGCGGGCTGTTGCCGCGCGCGTAGATCAGCGCCTCGTGGCGCTCCACCGCGGGCGCGGCGCGCTGTGCCTGCGGGCGCCGCATGGCGGCGGGGTCGGTGAACTCGCCGGCCAGCACGTCGGCGGGCGTGCGGCCGAACATGTCGCTCGGCGCGTAGCCGAGCAGGCGCGTCAGGCCGGCGTTGACGTAGACGATGCGCCAGTCGGTATCCACCACCAGCACCGCGCTGTCGATCTCGTCGGCGATCACCGACAGCAGCGGATGGTCGTCGCGGCCGACGCCGGCGCCGTCCGGCACCTTGACCAGCAGGGTGCGCAGCGCGGCGCCGCCCGGTGTGGCGACGGCTTCGGCCAGGAAGCCGAAGCGCCGGCCGCCGTCCGGGCGCAGCACCTGCACCGCCGGCAGCAGCTCGCCATGCTCGCCGGCCGGCTGCGGGCCGGCGCCGGGCAGCGGCTGCACCAGCGTGTCGACGTGCCGGCCGAGCACCTGCGTGCGGCAGGCGCCGCAGAGCGTCTCGGCCGCCGCGTTCAGGAAGATCACCTGGCCATCCGCGTCCACCACGAAGACGGCATCGGTGGCCTGTTCGAGCGAATTGCGGAATAGCAGATGGGGGTCGGCTATGCCGAGCGCTTTGTCTCTGTCTGGCATGGGTGAGGTAAACGTCGCTAACGACCGATAATGCCTGCCCGCCCCGACGGGGCCCTGCGTGACAATGACTCGGCTCTGGCATTGCTATCGGCATGGCGGCCCCGATCCGGACGTGTCAGGAATTTTGTG
>NZ_AQPL01000505.1:0-7072 GCF_000395345.1 Cupriavidus sp. WS
TGACGTTCAGCCGTTGACTTTGATCTTGACGTTAAGAAGCCGAACCTCAGGGCGCCCCCTGATAAACCCACTGCAACAAAGCATCATGCGCCTGCTGCCCAGCCGAAGCATTCGCATGATTGATATAGCTGACCACCACATATCGCTCGCCGTTGAGCGCATCCACATATCCCGCCAGCGCCCGCACGTCCGACAGCGTGCCTGTCTTCATGTAGGCATTGCCGGCGGCGCCCGCGCGCGTGAGGCGGTTGCGCAGCGTGCCGTCCACGCCGAGGATCGGCAGCGAGTCGATCAGCACCGGTCCCACGTCGCTGGCCAGCGCCTGCTGCAGCAGGCGCGACATGTCGTAGGCGCTGATGCGCTCCTCGCGCGACAGGCCCGAGCCGTTGTCCAGCACGAGGTCCGGCATGTCCAGGCCCTGGCGGCTCAGCCAGCGCTGCACCACCTTGGCCGAGCGTGCCGTGCTGGCGGGGCCGCCGCGGTCCACTTCGGCGCCGATGGTGAGGTAGAGCTGGCGCGCCATCACGTTGTTCGAATACTTGTTGATGTCGCGCACGATCTCCGACAGCGGCTGGCCGTAGTGGCGCGCCAGCAGGAAGGCGCCGCGCGGCGCGCGGCCCATGCGCAGCGCGGGCAGGTGCGTGAAGTGGCCGCCCGCGGCCTGCCATTCGGCGACGAAGCCGCCCCAGGCGAATTCATTGTGCGAGAGCGCGGCGATGTTGACCACGTGCTCGCCGCAGTCGGCCGCGTAGCTGCCGTCGAAGGAGGCCAGCACGGTGCCGTCCGGCTGCGGCGTGATCAGCGGGTTGGCGCGCGCGCGCCAGTCGCCGCATTTGCCGCGCGACAGCGCCAGGCGGTTGTCGAGCTTGAGCTGGGCCAGCGCCGGCGTGACCGAGACCGCCACGGTCTCGCTGGCGGGGTCCGGCGTGAGCGTGAACGAGAGCGTCTTGAAGGCGTACAGCAGCGCGTCGGGGCTGACGTTGTAGGCGCGCTGGGTCTCGCCGTCGATGGTGCTGCCGTTGTCGATGGCGGTGTCGAAGAAGCTGCGGTCCAGCACCAGGTCGCCGTTGATGGTGGCGGCGCCGGCGCTGCGCGCGGTGGCCACCAGCTTGGCCATTTCCTCCGGCACCAGCTTGGGGTCGCCCTGGCCGCGCAGGTAGACGTTGCCGTTGATGGTGCCGTCCGGACCGGGCTGGCCGTCGGCGTAGAGCGAGGTCTGCCAGCGGTAGGCCGGCCCGAGCAGCTGCAGGCCGGCGAAGGTGGTCACCAGCTTCATGGTCGACGCCGGGTTCATCGGCGCCTGCGCGTTCCAGCTCGCGCGCGGCGCCGGCGCGCCGACCTTGATGACGTAGAAGCTGGTGGCGGCCAGCGGGATGTGGGCGTGCCTGAGCGCGGCGGTCACGCCGGCTGGCAGGCCCGAGCGTGGCGCGGCCGGCGCGCTTTCGGCGGCCTCGTGCTTCGCGGCGTGGGTGCTGGCGCGGACCGCCTTGGCGGCGGGTCTGGCATCGGCGGCCGGCAGGCCGTTGAGGAACAGCAGCGCCGCGGCGCAGAGAAGCGGCAGGCGGCGGGCAAAGGGGGAGCGGCGTTTCGGCATGGTGCCCATGTTAACGCACGGACACGGCGCCACGGATGACGCCGCTTTCAGATTTCGGCCGGTGTTGGCGATCGGCATCGGCGCGCTTGCCAAGGCCGCGTTTGTGGGAATCCGCTGACAGCAGGTTCGGCCTCCGCCCGCTCGCGAAGTGCCTTTCCAGCCGCCATACTGTCTGTATGCATCGTGCCCGGGTTTGCGCCCGGCGCGGCAATCCGACAAGGAGCCCCATCATGCGTACCGTGACCCTGACTCTCGTGCTGGCCACCCTGCTGACCGCGGCGGGCTGTGCCGACATGACGCCCAAGCAGCGCAACACCGCGATCGGCGCCGGCGTCGGCGGCGTGGCCGGCGCGGCCCTGATCGGTGGCCCGGCCGCGACCATCGGCGGCGCGGCGCTGGGCGGCGTGGTGGGCAACGTGGCCACGCCGGAACGGCGCTGAGCGTGGCGCGCCGGCGCGGCGCGCGAACAAGAACGGATGCCGCGGCATCCGTTTTTTATTGCGCCGTTGCCGCGCCTACCGGCCGCACGGCTCCGGCAGCGCCGCCGGCTTCGGATTCGCGGCGGCCTTGCCGGGCGGGAACGCCGCGTCGTATGCCCAGTTGTAGAAGAAGGCATAGACCACGTAGAAGGCCGCCACCGCGATGTCCATGAGGAAGGCGTCGAGCAGGCTCATGTCGAGGTACCACGACACCATCGGCAGGAACACCACCAGCAGGCCGCCTTCGAACAGCAGCGCGTGCAATACGCGCACCGCCACCGGCTTGCGCAGTTGCCCGGTGAGCCGCAGCATGGCCTTGTCGAACAGCAGGTTGTAGAGGTAGTTCCAGCCGGCCGCGATGACCGAGGCGACCACCGCGAGGATGCCCATCTGGTGCAGCGCGAAACCGAACACGAGGCTGCCTAGCGGCGCGAAGAGGCACAGGCCGATGACCTCGAAGCCGATGGTGTGGCGGATCCGGTCCTTCGTGGTGCGCATGATCTTTCCTGTCTGGTGAAACACAGCGGCCATTCTATCGAGAATCCGCCAGTGGTAAAGTTGGTATCCATCGATTTATCAGATAGATGCCGGCTGCATTCGCGCTGCCGGCCGGAGCGCCCATGAGCCTTTCCCTCGAACAATTGCAGGCCTTCGCCGCCGCCGCCGAATGCGGCTCGTTCTCCGCCGCCGCGCGCCGGCTCGGCAAGGCGCAGTCGGTGGTCAGCACCGCCGTGTCCAACCTGGAGATCGACCTCGGCAACCAGCTGTTCGACCGCGCCGGGCGCTACCCCGCGCTGACCGCCGCCGGCGAGCGCCTGCTGGCCGAGGCGCGCGTGATCCTGGAACGCTGCGAGCATTTCCGCGGCGTGGCCAAGAGCCTGGGCGAGGGCGTCGAGAGCCGCCTCGTGCTGGCGGTCGACGAGCTCTACCCGGAGGAGACGCTGGGCGTGATGCTCGAGGAGTTCTCCGCGCGCTTCCCGGCGGTGGAGCTGGAACTGCTGTTCCCGCTGATGGAGGACGTCAGCCGGCTGGTGCTGGAAGGCAGCGCCGACCTCGGCCTGATGTGGCGCCAGGAGGTGCTGCCGCCGGAGCTGGGCTTTCGCGCGCTGGGCTGGGTGCCGATGCGGATCATCTGCGCGCCGGACCATCCGCTGGCCGACCAGCGCGTCGGCTGGGAGGAGCTCAAGCGCTACCGCCAGTTGATGGTGGCGGTGCGCAGCAGCGACAGCGAGGAGAAAAAACGCCTGCGCGTGGCGGCCGAGGTGTGGTGGGTGGAGAGCCAGTGGGTGATCGTGGAGCTGGTCAAGCGGCGTCTGGGCTGGGCCTTCGTGCCGTGGCACGTGGCGGCCAATTCGCCGGCGGCGGCGCAACTGGTGTCGCCGGTGCTGGAGTTCGACGACCAGGACTGGCCGGTGGCGATGGAGCTGGTGTGGCACAAGCAGCGCCCGCTCGGCAAGGCCGCCGCCTGGCTCAAGGAGCGCGTCAGCAAGCAGCCGCTGCCGCGCCCCGGCGGCGAAGGCTAGCGGGCCAGGCCGAATTCCCTGGCCAGCGCGGCGTAGCGCTGCACGGTCTGCCGGACGTAGGCGTCGAGCGCGGCGGCATCCATCGCGGCGGGGCCTACCGGGTAGAGGCCCTGCGCGGCGCGCAGGCGGGCGAAGTCCGGGCTGGCCTGCAGGCGCTCGAAGCGCGCCGCCCAGCGCTGGTAGTCGGCCTGCGCGACCCTGGGGCCCATGTAGAAGCCGCGCACCACGGGCCAGGTGATGTCGTAGCCCTGCTCGCGCGCGGTCGGCACGCCGGCCAGCCGGCCCGGCAGGCGCTGTTCGGCCAGCACCGCGAGGATGCGGATGTTGCCGGTGGCCAGTTGCATGGCCGCCTCCGAGGCGTCGCCCGAGACCGCCTGCACGTCGCCGGCCCGCAGCGCGGTGAAGGCCTCGCCGCCGCCCTCGAAGCCGACGAAGCGCATGCGCTTGTAGCCCACGCGGGCCTGGCGCGCCACCAGCGCGGCCTTCATCCAGTCCTGGTTGCCGATGGTGCCGCCGGCGCCGAACAGCACCCGGTCGGGATCGGCCGCGAGCGCGGCCACGAGGTCTTTCAGGGTCTGGTAGGGCGAGTCGGCGCGCACCGCGATCATGCCGTAGTCGGCGGCCAGCGCGCCGACCCAGCGCACGTCCGCCGCGCCATACTTGCCGAACTTGCCTTCGGCCAGCGCCAGCAGCGAGCCGCTGGAAAAGGCGACCAGCGTGTCGGGCTCGGCCGGGCGCTGCGCCACCACGGTGTTGTAGGCCACCGCGCCGATGCCGCCGGGCAGGTAGGCGAGGCGCATCGGCTCGGCCATGCCGGCCTCCTGCCGCGCGCGCTGCGCCAGCTTGCAGGTCAGGTCGAAGCCGCCGCCCGGCTTGGCGGGCACGATGCACTCGGGCGCGGCCACGGCCGGCAGCGCGCAGGACGCGGCCAGCGCGGCGCAGGCAATACGGACAATACGCACAACATGCGCGGCGGCGGGGACTTGGCCCATCGGTTCTCCCAGGAAATGCCGCCGCGGCGGCGGAAGGCGGCAACAGCATAACGGCAAACGCGGGATGCGAGAATACGGCATCATGGCGCGCCCCGGGGCGCGGGAAGCCCGGCAAGACGCGCCAGCGCCGATCAAGACGACGACGTTTTTCACTCCCTCTCCCCTCACGGCGAGAGGGGCCGGGGGAGGGGAGCAAACCGTCGCACGGCATGACGTATCTCGGGACGCATCGCCCGGTGACAGGAAAAGCAAAAAAAGCAGGAGGAGAAGCGCGGATGAGAGTGCTGCTGGTCGAGGACCACGACGAACTGGCCACCTGGGTGACGCAGGCGCTGCGCGCCATGCATTTCACGGTGGAGCGCGCGGCCGACGCGGCCAGCGCCGAATCGCTGCTGTTCAGCACGCACGCCGGCGCGGCCGGCGGCGACTACGCGCTGGTGCTGCTGGACCTGACCCTGCCGGACCGCGACGGCCTGGAACTGCTGGCGCACCTGCGCAAGCGCGGCTACCGCGTGCCGGTGATGATCCTGACCGCGCGCGGCGAGGTGGGCGACCGCGTGCGCGGCCTCGACCTGGGCGCCGACGACTACATGGCCAAGCCCTTCGACCTCGCCGAGTTCGAGGCGCGCGTCAAGGCGCTGCTGCGGCGCGCGCGGCAGACCGAGGCGCCGCTGGTGCTGTGCGGTGGCCTCGGCTTCGACACCGTGGCGCGGCATTTCCAGGTGGGCGGCGTGCCGCTGGCGCTGACGCCGCGCGAGCACGCGGTGCTGGAGATCCTGATGACGCCGCCCGGCAGGGCGGTCAGCAAGGAGCGCATCTACGCCAACATCTTCACGCTGGCCGACGAGGCCCAGCCCGACGTGATCGAAGTCTACGTGCACCGGCTGCGCCGCAAGCTCGAAGGCTCGGGCGCGGCCATCGTGACGCTGCGCGGGCTGGGCTACATGCTGGAGCCGGCCGGTGGCTGAGCCGGGCACGCCGGCCGGCCGGCAGCGGCCCGCCAGCCTGCGCGCGCGCCTGCTGTGGTGGCTGATCCCGCCGATGCTGGCGCTGCAGGCGGCCTACGGCGTGGTGGCCTACTCGAACGCGCTGGCCTCGGCCGACATGGCCTACGACCGCACCTTGCTGGCGTCGGCGCGCAACATCTCCGAGCGCATCACGCTCACGCCCGACGGCGTGCGCGTGGACGCGCCCTACATCTCGCTGGACACCTTCGAGGTCGGCATGAACGCCACCATGTTCTACCGCGTGAGCGGCGTGCATGGCGAGTTCGTCTCCGGCTACGACGACCTGCCGCCGTTCGATGCCAGCCAGCCGCGCACCCGGCTCTATCCGGCGCTGGTGAGCTTCTACGACCGCACCTACCGCGGCCGGCCGATCCGCATCGCCGCGCTGCGCCAGCCGGTCATGGACGCCAGCGGCACGCGTGGCGGCATGGCGCTGATCGAGGTGGGCGAGACGCTCGATTCGCGCCAGGCGCTCACGCGCAACATCCTGTTCGACGTGCTGTGGGGGCAGGCCGTGCTGGTGCTGGCCGTGGTGCTGGTGATCTGGCTGTTCACGCGGCGCGCGCTGGCGCCGCTGGACGCGCTGCGCGACGAGGTGGCGCGGCGCCAGCCCGGCGCCACCACGCCGCTCGCGCTGGACAGCGCGCCGCGCGAGGCCGCGCCGCTGGTGGCGGCGATGAACGGCTACATGGCGCGGCTGGAGCAGGTGCTGGCGGCGCAGCGGCGCTTCATCGCCGACGCCGCGCACCAGTTGCGCACGCCGCTGGCGGTGCTGCACACGCAGGCGCAGCTGGCCGCGCGCGAGCACGATCCGGCCGAGCAGCGCCGCATCGCGCGCGAGCTGGCCGACAGCACCGCGCGCATGGCCGCGCTGGCCGAGCGCCTGCTGTCCACGGCGCGCGCCGCGCATGGCGGCACCGCGCCGGCGCGGCCGCTGGCGCTGGACGCGCTGGCGCGCGAGGTGTGCGTGGAGCTGATGCCCGACGCCCGCGCGCGCGGCATCGACCTGGGGCTCGAAGTAGAAGTGGAGGCGGACGGCGCGGCGCGGGTGGCGGGCACCGAGCTGCTGCGCGAGCTGGTGGTGAATCTGGTCGACAATGCGCTGCGTTACACGCCGCGCGGCGGCCGCGTGACCGTGCGCGCGCGCCGCGCCGGCGCGGCCTGCCTGCTGGAGGTGGAGGACGACGGCCCCGGCATCGCGCCGGACGAGCGCGCCGCGGTGCTGGAGCCGTTCTACCGCGGCAAGGGCGCGGGGCCGGGCGGCAGCGGGCTGGGCCTGACCATCGCGCGCGACATCGCCGGCGCGCACGGCGCCACGCTGGCGCTGCTGTGCGGCGCCGCAGGCCGCGGGCTGCTGGTGCGGGTCAGCTTCGCGGCCGCCTGAGCGCGGCCGGGCGCGGACCGGCGCCGGTCAGCGCGCGCGCGTGCTGCCCGGCGTTTCCTCGGCGATGGCCTGCACGGGCGTGCCCGTCCTGCC
>NZ_AQPL01000506.1:0-8347 GCF_000395345.1 Cupriavidus sp. WS
CCGCCCGCCGGCACCGGCGCTGCCGGCGCCCGCGCGAGGTCCGCGGCGGCCGGCGCCGACAGCGGCGTCCACGCGGGCACGGCGGCCGGCGTCGCTTCGGCAGCGTTCGCTGCGGGCGCTGCCGGCGCCGCCGCGCCGGGCTGGCCGCCGCGCGCCACGTCGCCGCCCTCCACATGCCAGCCGCCGCCCAGCGCGCGCATCAGCACCACGCTGGCAGTGAACTGGCGGCCGTAGATCGACAGCGCCGTGACCTCGGCCTGGTAGGCGGTGGTCTGCGCGGTCAGCACGTTGAGCAGCGCGGCGGTGCCGGCGCGGTAGCGGTTGTTGACCAGCGCCAGCGCCTCGCGCGCGGAGCGCAGCGCGTCGTCCTGCACCACGGCTTCCTGCTCCAGCAGGCGCGCCGCGGCGAGGTTGTCCTCGATCTCCTGGAAGGCGGCCAGCACGGTCTGCCGGTACTCGGCCACCGACTGGTCGTAGGTGGCCACCGCCTGCGCCTTGGCCGCGCTGCGCAGGCCGCCGTCGAACAGCGTGCCGGCCAGCGCCGGGCCGATCGACCACACGCGGTCGGGCAGCGACAGCCAGCGCGCCAGCGTGGCCGCGGACAGCCCGCCCGAGGCCGACAGCGACAGCGTGGGATAGAACGCAGCCTGCGCCACGCCGATCTGGGCGTTGGAGGCCGCCATCTGGCGCTCGGCGGCGGCGATGTCGGGGCGGCGCTCGAGCAGCGCGGACGGCAGCGCCGCCGGCACGCGCGGCACGCGCGAGGCGAAGTCGTGCGCCGCGACCGAGAACGAGGCCGGCGCCTGGCCGATCAGGATGGCGATGGCGTGCTCGTACTGCGCGCGCGTGATCTGGATGTCGATCTGCTGGGCCTGGGCGCTCTTGAGCTGGGTTTCCGACTGCAGCACGTCGGAGCGCTGCGCGGTGCCGACCGCGTACTGGTTGCGCACCAGCTGCAGCGAGCGCGTGTAGTCGGCCACGGTGCGCTCGAGCAGCGCGCGCTGCTGGTCGGTGATGCGCAGCAGGAAGTAGGTCTGCGCCAGCGTGGCCTGGGTCGACAGCAGCGTGGAGGCCAGCGTGGCCTCGCTGGCCTGCGCGCTGGCCTCGCTGCTTTCCACCTGGCGGCGCACCTTGCCCCACAGGTCGGGCTCCCAGCTCGCCGTCAGCGAGGCGCCCTGGCTGTTGGCGATGCGCGCGGCGCCGGTGGTGGTGGTGCCGGAGCTGGAGCGGCCGGCCGAGGCGGACGCGCCCACGGTCGGGTAGTAGCCCGCGCGCGCCGACTGCAGCAGCGCCTGCGCCTGCCGGTACTGGGCCTCGGCCGCCTTGATGTTCTGGTTGGAGATCTGCACCTGCGACATCAGCGCGTCGAGGTCGGCATCGCCGAAGATGGCCCACCAGCGGCCGCGCGCGCTGGCGTCCTGCGGCTCGGCCGGCTTCCATTCGCCCCACTGCGCGCTGTCGGCGGGGGCTTCCTTGAAGGCGGGCGCGGCCGGCGCGTCCGGGCGCTGGTAGTCGGGGCCGACGGCGCAGCCGCCCAGCAGCAGGGCGCAGGCCAGGGCCAGCGGGGCGGGCACGGAAGAGGAGCGGAAAATGGCGTTCATGGGTCGCATTCAGGATTCGAGGCCGGGGCGGCCCGTGGCGAGCGCGGCGCGGCGGCTGCGCCACGCCTTCACCTTGAGGCGCCAGCGGTCCAGGGTCAGGTACACCACCGGCGTCGTGTAGAGCGTCAGCAACTGGCTGACCACCAGCCCGCCCACGATGGAGATGCCCAGCGGCGCGCGCAGCTCGGCGCCGTCGCCGTGGCCGATCGCCAGCGGGATGGCGCCGAGCAGCGCCGCCATCGTGGTCATCATGATGGGGCGGAAGCGCAGCAGGCAGGCGCGGTAGATCGCGTCCTGCGGCGCCAGGCCCTCGCGCCGCTCGGCGTCGATGGCGAAGTCGATCATCATGATGGCGTTCTTCTTGACGATGCCGATCAGCAGGATCACGCCGATCAGCGCGATGATGGTGAAGTCGGTGTGCGTGCCCAGCAGCGCCAGCAGCGCGCCCACGCCGGCCGAGGGCAGCGTCGAGAGGATGGTGAGCGGGTGCACGTAGCTCTCGTACAGCATGCCCAGCACGATGTAGATCGTGATCAGCGCGGCCAGGATCAGCAGCGGCTGGCTCTTGAGCGAGTCCTGGAACGCGCGCGCGCTGCCCTGGAAGCTCGCGCGCAGCGTCTCCGGCGCGCCGATGCGCGCCATCGCGTCCTGGATCGCCGCGGTCGCCTGCGACAGCGAGAAGCCGTCGGCGAGGTTGAACGAGATGGTGGACGCGGCGAACTGGCCCTGGTGGTTTACGCCCAGCGGCGTGCTGGTCGGCGTCACGCGCGCGAAGGCCGACAGCGGCACGCGGTGGCCGTTGCCGGCGACCACGTAGATGTCCTTGAGCGCGTTCGGCCCCTGCAGGTATTCCTGGCTCAGCTCCATCACCACGCGGTACTGGTTGAGCGGGTTGTAGATGGTCGCCACCTGGCGCTGGCCGAAGGCGTCGTTGAGCACGGCGTCGATCTGCTGCGCGGTGATGCCGAGCTTGTAGGCGGTGTCGCGGTCGATGATGACCGAGGTCTGCAGGCCCTTGTCGTTGGTGTCGGTGTCGATGTCCTCGAGCCCCTTGACGTTGGAGAGCGCGGCGCGCACCTTGGGCTCCCATTCGCGCAGCACCTCGAGGTCGTCGGACTGCAGCGTGAACTGGTATTGCGAGCTGCTCTGCCGCCCGCCGATGCGGATGTCCTGCACCGACTGCAGGAACAGGCTGGCGCCGGGCTCCTTGGCCAGCTTGCCGCGCAGCCGCGCGATGATCTGGTCGGCCGATTCGTCGCGCTGGCTCAGCGGCTTGAGCGTGACGAACATCTGCCCGGTATTGCGCTGCGAGCCGCCGGTGAAGCCGGTCACGTTGACCACGGCCGGGTCCGACTGCACGATGCGGGTGAAGTTGTCGAGCTTGACGCGCATGGCCTGGAACGAGGTGGCCTGGTCGGCGCGGATGAAGCCGATCAGCCGCCCGGTGTCCTGCTGCGGGAAGAAGCCCTTGGGCACGATCACGTAGAGCCACACGTTGAGCCCGACCGTGCACAGCAGCACCAGCCAGACCAGCCGGCTGTGGCGCAGCGCCACCGCCAGCGAGCGCGCGTAGCCGTCGTGCAGCCACTGGAACACGCGCTCGCTGGCGCGGAAGAAGCGCCCCTGCGCCTGCTCGGGGGGCATCGGCTTGAGCAGGCGCGAGCACATCATCGGCGTGGTGGTCAGCGACACCACCAGCGACACCATGATGGCCACCGACAGCGTGACGGCGAATTCCTGGAACAGCCGCCCGACGATGCCGCCCATCATCAGCAGCGGGATGAACACCGCGATCAGCGACAGGCTCATCGACAGCACCGTGAAGCCGACCTCGCGCGTGCCCTTGAGCGCGGCGGCCATCGGCGTCATGCCTTCCTCGATGTGGCGCGAGATGTTCTCCAGCACCACGATGGCGTCGTCCACCACGAAGCCGGTGGCGATGGTCAGCGCCATCAGCGACAGGTTGTTCAGCGAGAAGCCCGCCAGGTACATCACCGTGAAGGTGCCGACCAGCGAGACCGGCACCGCCACGCTCGGGATCAGCGTGGCGCGCACGTTGCGCAGGAACAGGAACACCACCATGATCACCAGCGCCACCGAGATCATCAGCGTGTACTCGACCTCGCGCAGCGAGGCGCGGATGGTGGGCGTGCGGTCCATCATCACGTCCATCGAGATCGCCGCCGGGATCATCTTCTGCAGCTGCGGCAGCATCTCGGTGACGCGGTCCACGGTCTCGATGATGTTGGCGCCGGGCGAGCGGTTGAGCACCAGCAGCACCGAGGGCTTGCCGTTGGCCGAGCCGGCGTTGCGGATGTCCTCGACCGAATCGACCACGTTGGCCACGTCGGACAGCCGCACCGGCACCGCGAACGAGTTCGGGCCCGCGCCGCCGGCGTTGCCGCCGGTCGCGCCCGTGCTGATGGTGGTGGTGCCGCTGCTGGTGGTGATGGTGGTGACGGTGACGCCGTTGACGGTCTTGGTGCTGACGCCGCCGCCCGCGGTGGCGTTGGCGGTGCTGGCGATCAGCGCGCCGGCCGAGGTCGACGAGAACGTGCCGGGCGTGGCGTAGCGGATGATCAGCGGCATGTATTCCGCCGCCGTGCGGGCCTGGTCGTTGGCGTACACCTGCCAGTTCTTGGCCGCGCTTTCGACCGAGCCCAGCGGCCGGTTGGCGTTGGTGGCGCTGATGGTGTTGCGCACGTCCTCGAGCGCGATGCCGTACTTGTTGAGCGCGGTCGGGTTGAGCTCCACGCGCACCGCCGGCAACGAGGCGCCGCCGATGGTGACCTGCCCCACGCCCTCGACCTGCGACAGCTTCTGCGCGAGGATGGTGGAGGCCGCGTCGTAGAGCTGGCCGCGCGTCATGGTCGGCGAGGTCAGGCCGATGATCATGATCGGCGCGTCGGCCGGGTTGACCTTGCGGTAGGTCGGGTTGTTGGGCAGGCTGGTGGGCAGCGTGCCGCGCGCGGCGTTGATGGCCGCCTGCACGTCGCGCGCGGCGCCGTCGATGTCGCGCGACAGGTCGAACTGCATGGTCACGCGGGTCGAGCCCAGCGAGCTGCTGGAGGTGATCTCGGTGACGCCGGCGATGGCGCCGAGCGCGCGCTCCAGCGGCGTGGCCACGGTGGCGGCCATCGTCTCGGGGCTGGCGCCCGGCAGCGAGGCCGATACCGAGATGGTGGGGAAGTCCACCTGCGGCAGCGGCGACACCGGCAGCGTGCGCAGCGCCGCGACGCCGGCCAGCAGGATGCCGAGCGTGAGCAGCGCGGTGGCGACCGGCCGGTGGATGAAGAGGGCGGACAGGTTCATCGCGGCTCCGCGGGTGCCGGCTCGCCGCCGCCCCAGCCGCCGTCGCCTTCGTCATCGGGCTTGCCCGGGTCGTGCGGATCGTGCGGATCGCCGATGTGCCGGCGCCGCCAAGCCGCCAGGCGCGCGGCGATGCGGTCGAAGGCGAGGTAGATCACCGGCGTGGTGAACAGCGTCAGCACCTGGCTGACCAGCAGGCCGCCCACCATCGTGATGCCCAGCGGGCGGCGCAGCTCGGAGCCGATGCCGGTGCCCAGCATCAGCGGCAGCGCCGCCAGCAGCGCGGCCATCGTCGTCATCAGGATCGGGCGGAAGCGCAGCAGGCAGGCCTGGTGGATGGCGTCGCGCGGCTTCATGCCGCCCTCGCGCTCGGCCTCGAGCGCGAAGTCGATCATCATGATGGCGTTCTTCTTGACGATGCCGATCAGCAGGATGATGCCGATGATGGCGATGATGCCGAGGTCCTGCCCCGACACCAGCAGCGCCAGCAGCGCGCCCACGCCGGCCGAGGGCAGAGTGGACAGGATGGTGACCGGGTGGATGGTGCTCTCGTACAGCACGCCGAGCACGATGTACATGGTCACCACCGCGGCCAGGATCAGCCACAGCGTGTTCGACAGCGAGGCGCGGAACGCCAGCGCGGCGCCCTGGAACTCGGTCTGCATCGAGATCGGCAGGCCGATCTCCTGCTCCACCTTGGTGATCTTGTCGACCGCCGCGCCCAGCGACGCGCCCGGCGCCAGGTTGAAGGAGATCGTCGAGGCCGGGAACTGGCCCTCGTGGTTGATCACCAGCGGGCCGGTGCGCTCGGAGATGCGCGCCACCGCGCCCAGCGGCACCTGGCCGCCGGAAGAGGAGGGCAGGCGCAGCTCGGCCAGCGACTGCGGGCCGGTGCGGAAGTTGGGCATGGCCTCCAGCACCACGCGGTACTGGTTCGACTGCGTGAAGATGGTCGACACCAGGCGCTGGCCGTAGGCGCTGTACAGCGCGCTGTCGATCACCGCGGTGGTGATGCCGAAGCGCGCGGCCGAGTCGCGGTCGATCTCCACGTAGGCGCGCAGGCCGTTGTTCTGCAGGTCGCTGGCGACGTCGCGCATCTCCGGCTCCTGCTTGAGCCGCTCGACCAGGCGCGGCACCCAGGTGGCCAGCGTGGCCGGGTCCGGGTCCTGCACCGTGAACTGGTACTGCGTGCGCGCCACGCGGTCCTCGATGGTCAGGTCCTGCACCGGCTGCATGTACATGGCGATGCCGCCGAGCTTCTCGACCGAGGCCTGCAGGCGGTGCGTGACCTCCTCGATGGTCTCGCTGCGCTGGTCCTTGGGCTTGAGGTTGATCAGCATGCGCCCGGCGTTGAGCGTGGTGTTGGTGCCGTCCACGCCGATGAACGACGACAGGCTTTCCACCGCCGGGTCCTGCATCACCACCTTGGCCACCGCCTCCTGCTTGCGCTGCATGGCCGGGAACGAGGTGCTCTGCGAGGCCTCGGTGATGGCCTGGATCACGCCGGTGTCCTGCACCGGGAAGAAGCCCTTGGGCACCAGCAGGTAGAGCAGCACGGTCAGCACCAGCGTGCCCACCGCCACCAGCAGCGTGCTTTTCTGGCGGTCGAGCACCCAGTCCAGCGCGCGGCCGTAGCGCGCGATCACGTCATCGAAGAAGCGGCCGGTGGCGCGGTGGAAGCGCGACAGCTTTTCCTCCGGCACGTGATGCAGCAGGCGCGCGCACATCATCGGCGTGAGCGTGAGCGAGACCACCGCGGAGATCAGGATCGACACCGCCAGCGTGATGGCGAACTCGCGGAACAGCCGGCCCACCACGTCGCCCATGAACAGCAGCGGGATCAGCACCGCCACCAGCGAGAAGGTCAGCGAGATGATGGTGAAGCCGATCTGCTTCGAGCCCTTGAGCGCGGCCGCCATCGGGCTCTCGCCGTCCTCGATGTAGCGCATGATGTTCTCGATCATCACGATCGCGTCGTCCACCACGAAGCCGGTGGCGATGGTCAGCGCCATCAGCGTGAGGTTGTTGATCGAGAAGCCGGCCAGGTACATCACGCCGAAGGTGCCCACCAGCGACAGCGGCACCGCCACGCCCGGGATGATGGTGGCCGGCACGTTGCGCAGGAACACGAAGATCACCATCACCACCAGCGCCACGGCCAGCAGCAGCTCGAACTCCACGTCGCGCACCGAAGCGCGGATGGTGGTGGTGCGGTCGGTCAGCAACTGCACGTGCACGGCGGCCGGCAGCGCGGTCTCCAGCTGCGGCAGCAGCGTCTTGATGCGGTCCACCACCTCGATCACGTTGGCGCCGGGCTGGCGCTGGATGTTCATGATGATGGCCGGCTTGTCGTTGGACCAGGCCGCCAGCCGCGAATTTTCCGCGCCGTCGACGATGTTGGCGACGTCGGTGATGCGGATCGGCGCGCCGTTCTGGTAGCCGATGATGATCTGCTTGTACTCGTCGGCCGACTTGAGCTGGTCGTTGGCGTCGATGGTCGAGGCGCGCGCCGGGCCGTCGAAGCTGCCCTTGGAGCCGTTGACGTTGGCGTTGCCGATGGCGGTGCGCAGGTCGTCGATCGACATGCCGAGCGAGGCCAGCGCGGTGGGGTTGGCCTGCACGCGCACGGCCGGGCGCTGCCCGCCGCTGAGCGTGACCAGGCCCACGCCCTGGATCTGCGAGATCTTCTGCGCCACGCGCGTGTCGACCATGTCCTGCAGCTTGGGCAGCGGCAGGGTGTCGGAGGTGATGCCCAGGCTCAGGATGGGCGCGTCGGCCGGGTTGACCTTGCTGTAGACCGGCGGCATCGGCAGGTCGGCCGGCAACAGGTTGCTGCCGGCGTTGATGGCCGCCTGCACCTGCTGCTCGGCGATGTCGAGCGACAGCGTCAGCTCGAACTGCAGCGTGATCACCGAGGCGCCGCCCGACGACGAGGACGACATCTGCTTGAGCCCCGGCATCTGGCCGAACTGTCGCTCCAGCGGCGCGGTGATCGACGAGGTCATCACGTCGGGGCTGGCGCCGGGGTAGAGCGTGGTGACCTGGATGGTCGGGTAGTCGACCTCGGGCAGCGCGGACAGCGGCAGCAGGCGGAAGGCCACCAGCCCGGACAGCAGGATGGCGAGCATCAGCAGCGCGGTGGCGACCGGCCGCTCGATGAAGAGGCGTGACGGGTTCATGTATCGGTCCTTACTGCGGCCGCTGCGGCGCGGCGCCCGCCGGGGCGCCGCCGCCGGCCGCCGCCGCGCTGGCGCCGTTGTGGTGGCGGCGGCCCTCGCCGCCGGCGCCGGAGGCACCTGAGGCACCAGCGGCGCCCGAGCCGCTGGCACCGCCCCAGCCGCCTTCGCGGCGGCGTCCGCGCCCGCGCGGCTGGCTGGGCGGCACGAGCTGCGAGGCGCGCGCGGCCGGGTCCACGGTTTCCACCGTCATGCCTTCCT
>NZ_AQPL01000507.1:0-1024 GCF_000395345.1 Cupriavidus sp. WS
GCGCGCGGCCGGGTCCACGGTTTCCACCGTCATGCCTTCCTTGAGCCGGTCGGCGCCGTCCACCACCACGTGCTGGCCCGGCTCCAGGCCCTTGGCGACCGACACCCGGTTCTCGTCGCCCGGGCCCAGCGTGACGTTCTGCACCTTGACCTGGTTGTTGTCGTCGACCACGTAGACGAAGGTGCCCTGCTGGCCGCGCTGGACCGCCGCCACCGGGATGACGGTGGCGTCCTCGAGCGTGTCCACGCGGGTGCGCACGTTGACGAACTGGTTGGGGAACAGCATCCCGTCGGCGTTGGGGAAGATGGCCTTGAGCTTGACCGTGCCGGTGGTGGTGTCGATCTGGTTGTCGGTGGTCAGCAGCGTGCCCTCGGCCAGCTTGTTGCGCGCCTGGCGGTCCAGCGCGATCACCGGCAACTGCTCGCCGGCGTTCAGGCGCCGCAGCACCGACGGCAGGTTGTCCTCGGGAATCGTGTACAGCACCGCGATCGGCGCCACCTGGGTGATCAGCGCGATGCCGTTGGTATCGGTGGTGCTGACGATGTTGCCGGGGTCCACCTGGCGCAGGCCGATGCGCCCGGACACCGGCGCCAGCACGCGCGTGTAGCCCAGTTGCAGGCGCGCGTTGTCGACGTTGCCCTGGTCGGTCTTGACGGTGCCCTCGTACTGGCGCACCAGCGCGTCCTGGGTGTCCACCTGCTGGCTGGAAACCGAATCCTGCGCCAGCAGCGTGCGGTAGCGCTTCTGGTCCAGGCGGGCGTTCTCGAGCAGCGCGCGGTCGCGCGCCAGCGTGCCCACGGCCTGGTCGAGCGCGGCCTGGAACGGGCGCGGGTCGATCTCGGCGAGCACGTCGCCGGCCTTGACCATCTGGCCTTCCTTGAACAGGACCTTGAGCATGGGCCCGGACACCTGGACGCGCACGGTCACGTTGGCCACCGGCGTGACGTTGCCCAGGCCGTTGAGGATGACGTCCATGTTGCGCCTGGCGACCGTGCTGACCACCACCGGCGAGCGCTGCGCGCCG
>NZ_AQPL01000508.1:0-16115 GCF_000395345.1 Cupriavidus sp. WS
CGGGTTGCGGAGCAGGAGCGGGTGCCAGCGTGGGGTGCGCGGGGCGGCGCTTCTGCGCCGGCGGCGGCGCCTTTTCCGCGGGCGGCGCGGGCGGCGGCAGCAGAATCGCTTCGAGCGCGGGCAGGTCGGCGGGATCGACATGCGGCCCCGGCAGATGCATCAGGCCGAGCACGACGCCCAGGTGAACCGCCAGCACCAGCGCGAGCGCCAGCACCCAGCGCAGGCGGCGCGGGCCGGGCCTAGCGGGAGGCGCCTTTCGAATCGTCCGCCCCGTGCGTCGGGCTGCCATCAAGATAACCAAGCTCCGAAGAAATGCGCCGGGCGACGTCGCGCATGCGGCGGTCCACCGCGCCACCCCATTCTGCATCGAATACGCTTTGCGCGCCGAGCGCGATCAGCGCCATCGCGACATGGCCGTTGGCGTCGAACACCGGCATCGAGAACGCATTGATGCCCGGCAGCACGCCGCCCCGGATGCGCGCCGCGCCGCGCGCGCGCACCTCGGCGCAGACCGCGTCGTAGCCGGCCGGCGAGCGCGGCAGGTCGGGCAGGTCGTCGCGGCCGCGCTCGGCCAGTTCCCGTTCGACCAGCGCCCGCGTCTGTTGTTTCGGCAGGTAGGCGCCGAACAGCCGGCCGGTGGCCGAGTTGAGCATGGGCATCACGTCGCCCAGGCGCAGGCTCACCGTCACCGGGTGGCTGGACTCCTCCCAGTGCACGATGGTCGGGCCGTGGTTGCCCCACACGGCGATGCCGACGGTCTGGTCGATCTCGTCGCGCAACTGCGACAGGACCGGGCGCGCCTTCTTGACCGGATCGAGCCGGTTCAGGCCGGCCAGGCCGAGCTGCAGCGCGAACGGCCCGAGATCGTAGCGGCCGCCCACCGGGTCCTGCGCCACCACGCCCAGGCGCTGGAAGCTGACCAGGTAGCGGTGCGCCTTGGCCGGGTTCATGTCGGCGGCGGCGGCGAGGTCGCGCAGCATCATCGCGCGCGGCGAGGCGGCCAGCGCCTGCAGCAGCTTGAAGCCGACCTCGATCGACTGGATGCCGGAGCGCAGCTTGGAATCGTCTTCTTCGGGTTCGGTCATGCGGCAGCGGGGTGGGAGGATGGCGGGGCGGAAAAACGAAACGGCGGACGGCAATGGACGGCAATGGACGGCGCGCGTCACATTACACCAGACTCGCCGCGCCGGTTCAGCCGTGAATTTACTATAGCGAAATCGATTTACCGATTTTTAAACCGCCGGTAGACTTTCCGCGCATAACGAGCCGCCGGCACGACGCCATGCAACGCACATGGCGCGGCCGCCTTCCATCAGGAGACAACCAAGATGACCCGCCTCGCGCCCCGCGGCGACACCGCCGTTTCCGCATCCCGCCGCCCCTTTCGCCTCGCCCGCCCCCTGCCCCTGCTCGCGCTGCTGGCGCTGGGCCTCGCCGCCGGCCAGCCGGCCCGCGCCGCGGACGCGTGGCCGAGCCAGCCGGTGCGCTGGGTGGTGCCCTATCCGGCCGGCGGCGGCACCGACGTGGTGGCGCGCACGCTGGGCCAGGCCATCACGCCGGCGCTGGGCCAGCAGGTGGTGATCGACAACCGCCCCGGCGCCGCCACCATCGTCGGCGCCGACGCGGTGGCCCACGCCAGGCCCGACGGCTACACGCTGCTGACCGCCGACACCGCCACGCTGGCGGCCAATCCCGCGCTCTACAGGAAGCTGCCCTACGACGCCGGCAAGGACTTCGTGCACGTCGGCCTGGTGGCGCGCTTCCCGCTGATCCTGGTGGCCGCGCCGAACTTCCCGGCGCGCACGCTCAAGGAGGCGGTGGAATACGCGCAGCAGAACCCGGGCAAGGTCAATTTCGCCTCGCCCGGCGCCGGCAGCCCGCACCACCTGGCGATGGAGCTGTTCATGGACCAGACCCGCACGAAGATGACGCACGTGCCGTACAAGGGCGCCGCGCCCGCCGTGCAGGACCTGCTGGCGGGCCAGGTCGACCTGATGTTCCTCGACCTCGCCGCGGGCCAGCAGAACATCATCGCCGGCAAGGTGCGCGCGCTCGGCGCGGCCACGCCGCGGCGCCTGGCCGCGCTGCCGGCGGTGCCGACCGTGGCCGAGGCCGGCGTGCCCGGCTTCGAGGCCTACGCCTGGCAGGGCGTGGTGGCGCCGGCGGGCACGCCGCGGCCGGTGGTGGCGCGCCTGAACGCCGAGCTGGCCAGGGCGCTCAGGAGCCCCGAGGTGCAGAAGCGCTTCGAGGGCATCGGCGTGGAGCCGGTGTCCGGCACGCCCGAGGAATTCGCGCAGTACGCGCGCGCGGAATCCGAGCGCT
Source organism: Cupriavidus sp. WS (assembly GCF_000395345.1). Classification (NCBI taxonomy): domain Bacteria; kingdom Pseudomonadati; phylum Pseudomonadota; class Betaproteobacteria; order Burkholderiales; family Burkholderiaceae; genus Cupriavidus; species Cupriavidus sp. WS. The sequence continues at coordinate 2,323 of NZ_AQPL01000508.1, forward strand.
GGGGCAAACTGATCAAGGCCAAGGGCATCACGGTAGACTAGCGGTCGCGCCGCGCCGGCACCGCGAGGATGCGCGGCGCGGCCTTCCGCTTTGTCCCAATGCACCTGAATACATGAAACTCGCCACCCTCAAGGACGGCTCCCGCGACGGCCAGCTCGTGGTCGTCTCGCGCGACCTCAAGACCGCGCACTACGTCAACGACATCGCCGGCAAGCTGCAGACCGTGCTGGACGACTGGCAGTTCTACGCGCCGCAGTTGCAGGACGTCTACGACGCGCTCAACGCCGGCCGCGCGCGCCACCCGTTCGCGTTCGACGCGCGCGCCTGCATGGCGCCGCTGCCGCGCGCCTACCAGTGGGCCGACGGCTCGGCCTACGTCAACCACGTCGAGCTGGTGCGCCGCGCGCGCGGCGCCGAGATGCCGCCCGAATTCTGGACCGACCCGCTCATGTACCAGGGCGGCTCCGACGACCTGATCGGCCCGCACGACGACATCGTGTGCGCCAGCGAGGCCCACGGCATCGACTTCGAGGCCGAGGTGGCCGTCATCACCGGCGACGTCAAGGCCGGCGCCACGCCCGAGCAGGCCGCCGAAGGCATCCGCCTGCTGATGCTGGCCAACGACGTGTCGCTGCGCAACCTGATCCCGGCCGAGCTGGGCAAGGGCTTCGGCTTCTTCCAGAGCAAGCCGGCCACGGCGTTCTCGCCGGTGGCGGTGACGCCCGACGAGCTCGGCGAAGCCTGGCGCGAGCGCCGCGTGCACCTGCCCATGACCGTGCACTGGAACAGCAAGAAAGTGGGCTGGCCCGACTGCGGCACCGACATGGTGTTCGACTTCGGCCAGCTCATCGCCCATATCTGCAAGACGCGCAACGTGCGCGCCGGCAGCATCGTCGGCTCGGGCACCATCTCCAACGTGGACCGCAGCAAGGGCTACTGCTGCATCGCCGAGAAGCGCATGCTGGAGATCATCGACGGCGGCCAGCCCGTCACCGGCTTCATGAAGTTCGGCGACGCGGTCAAGATCGAGATGTTCGACGCGCAGGGACACTCGGTGTTCGGCGCCATCGACCAGCTGGTGTCGGCGCGCGGCTGAAGTCCGTGCGCGGCGGCATGGCCGGGCGGCGGCGCGGCAGGCACGCTTATAATTGACCGACCGCCCGGTCTGCCAATCGCCACCGGCCGCCGGCGGTGCCCCGGGCCGCCTGGCGCGGCCCGGCCCATGTTCCCCTACGGAATGGCCGAGGCCATCGCTGCCCATGAACGCGCTTCCCCCGCAGTCTTCGCCGCCCTCCCCGCCGCAAGGCGCTACCCCGCCCTCTCCGCTCTCGCCACGCTATGCCCGCTACAGCGCGCTGACGCTGCGCCGGCACGGCCCCATCCTGGAGATCGTGATGGGCGCCGGCCAGTCCGCCAACGGCAAGCTGGCCACCGCCGACGCCAACATGCACCGCGAGCTGGCCGAGATCTGGCGCGACGTGTCCGCCGACCCCGACATCCGCGTGGCGCTGATCCGCGGCGAGGGCAAGGGCTTCTCGGCCGGCGGCGACCTCTCTCTGGTGGAGGACATGGCCAACGACTTCGCCACCCGCACGCGCGTGTGGCACGAGGCGCGCGACCTGGTCTACAACGTGATCAACTGCGACAAGCCGATCGTCTCCGCCATGCACGGCCCGGCCGTGGGCGCGGGCCTGGTGGCCGGGCTGCTGGCCGACATCTCGATCGCGGCGCGCACCGCGCGCATCGTCGACGGCCACACCCGGCTGGGGGTGGCGGCCGGCGACCACGCGGCGATCGTGTGGCCGCTGCTGTGCGGGATGGCCAAGGCCAAGTACTATCTGATGCTGTGCGAGTCGGTGAGCGGCGAAGAGGCCGAGCGCATCGGGCTGGTGTCGCTGGTGGTGGACGAATCGGAGCTGGTCGGGCGCGCCTTCGAGGTGGCGCGCAGGCTGGCCGAGGGCTCGCAGACCGCGATCCGCTGGACCAAGTACGCGCTCAACAACTGGCTGCGCATGGCGGGGCCGTCGTTCGACAGTTCGCTGGCGCTGGAATTCATGGGCTTTGCCGGCCCCGACGTGCGCGAGGGCGTGGCCAGCCTGCGCGAGAAGCGCCCGCCGCGGTTCGACCGGGCCGGCGACTGACGCGGCACCGACGCGGCACCGACGCAACACCAACGCAGTAACCCAGGCAACACCCAGGCAGCACGCAGCACGATTGATGCAGTTCGACCCAGCAGCCGGCGCCGCCGGCTGCCGACCCGCGGAGGCGAGTAACCATGTTCGGCCAGATTCCAGATTTCACCAACGGCTTCGAGTTCCTGCGCAAGATGTGGGGCAGCGCCGCGGGCATGCCCGGCGGCCTGATGCCCGGCCTGCAGGCCATGACCCCGCCGATGGACCTGGAAGAACTGGAAAAGCGCATCCACGACCTCAAGGCCGTGGAGGGCTGGCTGCAGCTCAACGTCAATCTGCTGCGCACCACCATCCAGGGCCTGGAAGTCCAGCGCGCCACGCTGGTGGCCTTGCAGACCTTCGGCAGCGCGCTCTCGCCCGAGGCCATGCAGAGCGCGATGGAAAACGTGGCGCGCGCCGCCAACGCGCCCAGCGCGGTGCCGCCGCACCAGCGCAGGGAGGAGCCCGCCGGCTTCGGCGCGCGCGCCGAGCCCACGGTGGAGGAAAACGAGGACGACGAGGACGAAGGCCCGCCCGAAGCCGCGCAGGCACCCCAGGCCGAGGCCGGCGAGGCCAAGCGCCAGGACAGCGCCGCGGCGCCCAACGCCGGGCTCTGGTGGGACATGCTGCAGCAGCAGTTCAACCAGATCGCCGCCAGTGCCGCCAGCGCCAGCCTGAACCCGTTCGGCAACCTCGGCGGCTTCGGCATGCCGGGCGCCGCGCCGGCCGCGCCGGCGCGTGCCGGGAAGGCCGCCGACCCGGCCCGGCCGGCGAAGAAAAAGGCCGCGGCCCGCAAGGCCGGCGCCAAATCCACGTCCAAGTCCGCGTCCAAGCCCAAGACCACATCCGGGCCCGTACCCGGGACTGCGGCCAAGACGGTAGCCAGGACCGCGTCCAAGACCGGCGCCAAGACCGCCGCCAGGCCCGCGCGCAAGGCGCCGGCCCCGCGCCCGGCAACCGTGCAGGACACCGCCACGCCCGCCGACACCGCGCCCCGGACCGCGCCCGACACCGCGCCCGGGACTGGCGGCAAGCCGGACACCGGGCCCGGCGGCGAGCGCTGACCGACCGCCCCACCGCTCCCGAGCCCAGCCCCCGACGCATGCCGGCACCGAAACCGACTTCACTCATCATGATGGGCGGCGGCGCGCGCGCCGCCTACCAGGCCGGCGTGCTGCGCGGCATCGCGCGCATCGCCGCGCGCCACGGGCTGGACCGCAGCCGCATTCCGTTCGACATCATCTGCGGCACCTCGGCCGGCGCCATCAACGGCGCCGGCATGGCCATCAACGCCGCCAACTTCCGCGCCGCCGCCGACAGCCTGGCCGCGCTGTGGAGCGGCATCCATGCCGAGGACGTCTACCGCACCGGGCTGGTGGGCGTGGGCGCCTCGGGCGCGCGCTGGCTGTCCGCGCTGGCCTTCGGCTGGGTCACGCGCCGCGCGCCGCGCGCGCTGTTCGACAACGAGCCGCTGGGCGGCATGCTGGGCGAGCTGTTCGATCCCGAGCGCGTGCAGGTCAGCCTCGACGCCGGCGACCTGCAGGCCTTCGCCGTGACCGCGCTGTCCTACACCACCGGGCGCCACGTCACCTTCTACCAGTCGCACCACCGCATCCACCCGTGGAAGCGCAGCCAGCGGCTGGCGGTGGAGGCCAAGATCGGCGTGGACCACCTGCTGGCCTCGTCCTCGATCCCGTTCCTGTTCCCGGCGCTGCCGCTCGAGCTGGAAGGCCATCACGAGTGGTTCGGCGACGGCACCATGCGCCAGATGTCGCCGCTGTCGCCGGCCATCCACCTGGGCGCGTCGCGCATCCTGGCCATCGGCGCCGCCTCGCGCCAGCGCCCGGGCTGGTTCGACACCGTGCCCGCGGGCGGCTACCCGTCGCTGGCGCAGGTGGGCGGGCAGGCGCTGGCCAGCATCTTCCTCGACGGCCTGTCGGCGGACCTGGAGCGCCTGCAGCACATCAACAGCCTGCTCGCGCGCATGCCGGAGATCGCCAACGACAGCGAGGGCTGGCGCCCGGTGGAGGTGATGACGATCTCGCCCAGCGAGCCCGTCGAGGCCATCGCCGCGGCGCACGTGCACCGGCTGCCGCGCACCGTGCGCGCCCTGCTGACCCCGCTCGGCGGCACCGAGGCGCGCGGCGCCGCCTTCGCCAGCTACCTGCTGTTCGAGCCCGAATTCACCCAGGCGCTGATCGACCTCGGCGAGCGCGACGCGATGGCGCAGCAGCACGAGCTCGCCGCCTTCCTGTATGGCGTCATCCCGCCCGACGGCGACGCGCCCGATGCGGCGGCGGCCGCGCCCGCCGAGCTTGCGCCGCCGGCCGGCGTGGCGGCCTGAGCGGACCGGCCCGGCGCGTATCCCGGCGGGCGCTTTTCCAGGCGCATGCCGCATGCGGGCGGCCGGCAAGCGGCCAGCCGTGCGCGATATTCGCCCATAACTTGGTGTTTTACCGCTCCGGATGTCTCCAGCCGCTTGCATTCAGCGCAAAAAGGGCGTTGGGAATAATTCGCATCTGTTAGAATCTGCCCGTAATTTCAAAGGCTTACCATGCTCTACCCCGAACTGTTCAAATCGCTGGAAGCGGTCCGTTGGCACATGGACAAGGACATCCCCTGGGATTCCTTCGACGCGAGCCTGCTCACCGACGACCAGGCCAAGACGATTCGCATGAACGCCATCACCGAGTGGTCGGCCCTGCCCGCCACCGAGATGTTCCTGCGCGACAACCGCCACGATTCCGACTTTTCGGCCTTCATGAGCATCTGGTTCTTCGAAGAGCAGAAGCATTCGCTGGTGCTGATGGAATACCTGCGCCGCTTCCGCCCGGACCTGGTGCCGACCGAGGAAGAGCTGCACGCGGTGCGCTTCGAGTTCGACCCGGCTCCGCCGCTGGAAACCCTGATGCTGCATTTCTGCGGCGAGATCCGCCTCAACCACTGGTATCGCCGCGCCGCCGAATGGCACACCGAACCCGTGATCAAGCAGATCTACCGCACGCTGTCGCAGGACGAGGCCCGCCACGGCGGCGCCTACCTGCGCTACATGAAGAAGTACCTGGTCCAGTTCGGCGACAGCGCGCGCTCGGCCTTCGCCAAGATCGGCGTGCTGATGGCCTCGGCGCGGCGCACCGACAAGCCGCTGCACCCGACCAACCTGCACGTCAACAAGACGCTGTTCCCGAACGACACCATCCAGTCGCGCCTGCCCGACCCGGACTGGCTCGAGCACTGGCTCGACGAGCAGATCCGCTTCGACGAAGGCTGGGAGAAGAAGGTCATCGAGCGCATCCTGCACAATATGTCGCTGCTGTTCGAGCGCACCTTCGAGACGGTGCAGGACCTGAACCGCTACCGCAAGGAACTGAACGCGCGCCTGCAGGCCGCGGGCGGCGCCCAGCCGGCGCAGGCCTGATCCTTCAGGCGATGGGCTCCGTCGGATGACGGCGCTTCAGGCCGCCGGCGACGTCAGCCTGCCGGAGGTCTGCCAGCAACCCGAAGCCCCATCGTATGATGGGGCTTTGTCTTTTCCAGCCAAACCCGCCACCGCCATGCTCCCCGCTTCCTTCGAATCCAAACTGGTCCCGCCCGACGACGCCGCCGCGCTGGCCCGGCAACTGGCCGCGCTGCCGCGCCCGATGGTCTTCACCAACGGCGTGTTCGACATCCTCCACCGCGGCCACGCCACCTACCTGGCGCAGGCCAGGGCGATGGGCGCGAGCCTGGTGGTGGGCGTAAACAGCGACGCCTCGGTGCGCATGCTGGGCAAGGGCGACGACCGCCCGCTCAACCACGAAGCGGACCGCATGGCGCTGGTGGCCGCGCTCGCCTCGGTGGACCTGGTGGTGATGTTCCGCGAGAAGACGCCGGTGGAGCTGATCCGGCTGGTGCGCCCGGACATCTACGTCAAGGGCGGCGACTATGACATCGACACGCTGGAAGAAACCCGGCTGGTGCGCAGCTGGGGCGGGCAGGCGCACGCCATCGCGTTCCTGCACGACCGCTCCACCACCAAGCTGCTGACCAAGGTGCGCCAGGGCGGCTGAACCCCGGGCCGCGCAACCACGCCGGGATTCTTTTGAAACAGCCTCAGGCGCAGGTCGACAGGTCGGACACGCCGTAGCGCCGGCGCACCTCGTCGAGCCGCGTGCGCAGCGCGGCGTCGGCGTTGCGCACGCGCAGCCACTGGCGCGTGAGCGGATGCGGCGCGTCGCTCAGCAGCGCGGTGCGCACGCCGTGCTCGCGCAGGTTGTCCAGGAAATGCTCGGCGTGGTCGCGCTCCTGGAACAGGCCCAGCGATACCGTGTAGGTCTGCGGCGAGCCGCCGCTGACCACCGCCACGTCGGTGACGTTGCGCCGGCGCAGCTCGCCGAGCTTGCGCTCCACGCTCTCGCGCGAAGGCTGCGGCGGCAGGTGGACCCACCAGCGCGCCTGCTCCTGCCGCTCGAACTGCTCCACCCGCCACGCGCCCGGCGGCGCGCCGGCCAGCTCGTCGGCCACGCGCCGCACCAGATCCCCGTTGAAGCCGCCGATTTCCACGCAGGCCGAGGCCACCGGCGTGAGCGCTGCCGCCTGCGCGGCGCTGGCGCCCGGCGGCGTGGCCGGCGCCGCCACCGCGGGCGCGGAGGCCGCGCCCTGCTGCCCGGCCATCTGGCGGAAGCGTTCGGCGCGCGCCTGCTGGGCGGCGCGCTCGGGCTCGCGCGGGCTTTCGAGCCAGCCCGACAAGGGCCGCGGGCCGAAGGCGCCGAACACGGCGGCCAGCAGCAAGGCGTTGCACAGGACCAGCAGGATGAGCAGGTTTCGCAGGAGCATGGGGCGATGCGGGCGGAACGTCAGGCAGCGCGCGCGCGGCGCGCGGAACAGGTTGGGAAGACCATGCGCGGTCAGTCCGGCAGGATGCCCGCGCCGTGCTGCGCGGCCATGACATGCAGGCCGAGCAGCACGAGATTATCGTGCATCTCGAACGGCATGCAGAGCGCCTGGGCGAGGATGTGGCGCGCGCCGCCCGAGATCAGGCAGCGCACCGGGCCGCGTCCGGACAGCGCGCGCCAGGTGCGCTCCACCGCACCGGCCTGCGCGGCCAGGCAGCCGGCGGCGATGGCGTCGCGCGTGTTGTCGGCCCACGGCACGGACAGGCCGGCATCGCTGGCGTCCAGCGTGGGCAACTGCGCCGTGTTGCGCGCCAGCGCGCCCAGCATCAGGTCCACCCCGGGCAGGATCAGGCCGCCTTCGAAGCGGTCCTGCGCGCTCACCACGTCGAGCGTGGTGGCGGTGCCGGCGGTGACGATCAGCAGCGCGCCCTGCGGGCGGTAGCGGCGCGCGCCGATGCTGCCGGTCCAGCGGTCCACGCCGAGCTGGCGGGGATCGCGGTAGCCGTTGACGAGGCTGCCGAAGCGCGGCGCCGAGCGCACCCAGGTGACGCCGGCGCCGGCGCCGAACACGGCATCGAGCGCGGCCCGCAGGCTGGCCGCCACGGCCGTGCCGGCCACGTTGCTGACCCACACCTGCGGCCGCGCGCCGCCAGCGGCGTCGCGCAGCGCGCCCCACTGCGGCAGCAGCGCGTCGAGCTCGCCGTGGGCCGCCGCGCCGGCGTGCCGCCACGGCGTGGGCAGCGGGCCGTCGGCCGGCGCATCGGCGGCGGCGGCGGCGGCAGCGGCGGGCGAGTCCCGCGTGCACCAGGCCCATTTCAGGCGGGTGTTGCCGATGTCGATCAGCAGCCGCGGCGCCGGCATGGCGGCGGCGCTCATGCCGGCGCCCCGCCCGCGCCGGCCGGCGCGGCCCGCAGCGATACCTCGCCGCTGGAGATGCGCTCCAGCCCGGCGGCCGTTTCCAGCAGCAGGTGGCCGTCGCCGTCGACGCCGCGCGCCAGGCCCTCGGCCTGCACCTGGCCGTCGTGCAGCAGGCGCACCGGCTGGTCGCGGAAGGCGTCGCGCGCCGACCAGCGCGGCGCCATCGGCGCGAAGCCGTCGGCGATGAAGGCCGCGCGCATCGCCGCCAGCCGGTTCAGCACGGCGGCCAGCAGCGCGGTGGGGTCGGGCGCGGGCAGGTATTCGGCCACGCCGGCCAGCTCGCGCCCGAGCGCGGCCTCCATCTGCGCGTCGCGCACCAGGTTCAGGCCGATGCCGATCACCGCCCAGACCCGCCGCGGCCCCGCCGGCACCGACTCGATCAGGATGCCGGCCAGCTTGCGGCCGCCGATCTGCAGGTCGTTGGGCCATTTGAGGCGGACCGCGGCGCCCAGGCGCGCGTCGTGGTCCGCCAGCGCCTCGGCCAGCGCCAGGCCGACCGCCAGGCTCAGCCCGCTGAGCTGCGACGGCGCCAGCGGCAGCGGCAACGCGACCGAGAAGGTCAGCCCGGCCTGCCCCTGCCACGGGCGGCCCTGGCGCCCGCGCCCGGCGGTCTGGTTGTAGGTCAGGCGCAGCGTGCCGGCCTCGCCCCATGGCGCGGCGCGGCTGGCCAGCATGAGGTCGGCGTTGGTGGAGCCGGTTTCGTCGACCGCCCCGAGGGCCCAGCCGCGCGCGTCGCCGTCCAGCGCGGCGCGCAGGCGGTCCATGTCGATGCGCCAGGCCGGCGGCGGCGAAGAGGGCAAGAGTGACGAAGGCGGCGGCAGCGGAGAGTCAGCGGACATGCGGGGCGATGGGCACGGAAAACACGGAAAGCGCGAACATGGAGAAGCGCCGTGGCGCGCGCGGCGGGGCCGGCGCGGCAGGGCCTGCCCGCATTGTAGCCGCGCCGTCCGCGCGGCAAGTGCGCGGCAAGCATGGGACAAGCGCGCAGGCGAGGCGCACGGAACGCGGAAAATCCGCGGCCGGCGCGCGGCCCCGTCCTTCCGGCGCCCGCTATGCCTGCGCGTGGCTTAGAATCGAGACTTGCCCATCACTTCCCCCATCCATTGGAAAGCCTGAGCACGCCAGCCATTGAAGTGACGCGCGCGGACGGCGCGGCAACGGCGCACCTGCGCGGCGACTGGACCGCGCTCGCGCTGTCGGACTGCCATCGCGCCCGCGCGCTGCGCCACGAACTGCACACGGTCGGCGCCGACGCGCAATGGTCGCTGGCGGGCCTGGGCCGGCTCGACCACGTCGGCGCGCAACTGATGTGGCAGGCCTGGGGCAGCAAGCTGCCCGAGCGCCTGGAAGCCAATGAAGCCCAGCGCCGCGTGTTCGGCCGCGTGGCCGGGCTGCGCCGCGAAAACTGGAAGAAGCACATGGTGGACCGCTTCAACCCGGTCACGCTGCTCGGCGCCTCGATCCTGTCGATGCTCGCGCAGCTCGCCAACGGCGTGACCATGCTGGGCCAGCTCGCCTTCGACCTGCTGCGCTTCGCGCGCGCGCCGCAGCGCGGGCCGTGGCGCGAGATCTCGGCCAACATCTACAGCATCGGCTACAAGGCGCTCGGCATCACCGCGCTGGTGGGATTCCTGATCGGCATCGTGCTGTCCTACCTGTCGGCCAACCAGTTGCGCATCTTCGGCGCCAGCATCTTCATCGTCAACATCCTCGGCATGGCGGTGATCCGCGAGCTCGGGCCGGTGCTGGCGGCGATCCTGATCGCCGGGCGCTCGGGCTCGGCCATCACCGCGCAGATCGGCGTGATGCGCGTGACCGAGGAGCTCGACGCCATGCGCGTGATGGGCATCTCGCACGGCTTCCGGCTCATCATGCCGCGCGTGATCGCGCTGGCCGTGGCGATGCCGCTGCTGGTGGCCTGGACCGACGTGATGGCGCTCAGCGGCGGCATGCTGGCCGCGCACTTCCAGCTGAACATCAGCGCGGCCTTCTTCCTGCGCGCGCTGCCCGACGCCGTGCCGGTGGCCAACCTGTGGCTGGGGCTGGGCAAGGGCGTGGTGTTCGGCATGCTGATCGCGCTCACGGCCTGCCACTTCGGCCTGCGCATCCAGCCCAACACGCGCAGCCTGGGCGAAGGCACCACCGCCTCGGTCGTGACCTCGATCACCGTGGTGATCGTGGCCGACGCGATCTTCGCCATCCTCTTCAAGGACGTCGGCATATGAACGCGGCAGCCATCGCGCCCTCCGCGCCGGGCGGCGTGCAACCCGACCAGCGCACCACCGTGATCGAGGTGCGCCACCTGGTCAAGCGCTTCGGCGAGGCGGTCGTGCACGACGATCTGAACCTCGACGTCTACCGCGGCGAGGTGCTGTCCATCGTGGGCGGCTCGGGCAGCGGCAAGACCGTGCTGCTGCGCCAGATCGTGGGGCTGGAGCGCCCCACCTCGGGCACCATCCGCGTGTTCGGCGAGGACCTCAAGACGCTCGGCGCGGCCGCGCTGCAGGCGCTGCGCAACCGCTGGGGGCTGCAGTTCCAGCGCGGCGCGCTGTTCTCGGCGCTGTCGGTGATCGACAACATCGCGCTGCCGCTGCGTGAACTTCGCACCCTGCCCGACGATCTGATCTGCCAGGCTTCGCTGCTCAAGCTGCAACTGGTGGGCCTGAGCGCGCGCGACGCGGACAAGATGCCGTCCGACCTGTCCGGCGGCATGATCAAGCGCGTGGCGCTGGCGCGCGCGCTGGCGCTGGAGCCGGAGCTGGTGTTCCTGGACGAGCCCACCGCGGGGCTGGACCCGATGGCCTCGGACGACTACGTGGCGCTGATCCGCGAGCTGCGCCGCGAGCTGGGGCTGACCGTGGTGATGGTGACGCACGACCTCGACACGCTGGTGGCGCTGTCGGACCGCGTGGCGGTGCTGGCCGACCACAAGGTGCTGGCGGCGCGGCCGATCCGCGAGCTGGTGCGCATCGACCACCCGTTCATCCGCGAATATTTCCTCGGCGAGCGCGGGCAGCGCGCCATGCAGGCCCTGCCCCCGGCGCCGGCGGCGGGACCGGCAAGTCCGGCGGGCCCGCAACCTGGAGAAGCATGATGGAAAACAAGTCACACGCCTTCCTGGCCGGCGTGTTCACGATCGGCCTGGCGGTCCTGGTGCTGTTCTCGATCTTCTGGTTCAGCAGCGACCACGCCGTGCTCGTGCCCTACGACCTCATCACCCGCTCCACCGTCAACGGCCTCGGCCCGCAGGCCGACGTCAAGTACCGCGGGCTGGACGTGGGCAAGGTGGACTCGATCCGCTTCGACCCCGCCGTGCCGGGCCAGATCATCGTGCGCGTGAGCGTCGACCGCAACACCCCCATCACCACCACCACCTACGCCACGCTGAGCTTCCAGGGCGTGACCGGCATCGGCTACGTGCAGCTCGACGACACCGCCACGCAGAACGGCGGCCAGCCCTCGCCGCACCTGCCGACCTCGCCCAAGTCGGTGGCGCGCATCGCCATGCGCGCGGGCTTCTTCGAGGAACTCGAAAAGCGCGGCGACTCCCTGCTCACCCAGCTCGAGACCCTGATGGACTCGCTCGGCGACATGTTCCAGCCCAACAACCGGCGCGACCTGATGGAGGCGATCCGCTCGGTGCGCACCACCGCCAACGACTACTCGCGCCTGGCCCACACGATCGAGCCGGCGATGCGCCAGTTGCCGCAGGTCACGGAAAACCTCAACGCCACGCTGGCCTCCACGCGGCGCCTGACGCAGGAGCTGGCCAGCCCGGACGGCACCGTGCTGCGCACCGTGGGCAGCATCGGCCGCGACCTGCAGGGCGCCGCCGATTCGGTGCAGTCGGCCGCCGCCGGCGTCAGCCAGGACACGCTGCCGCAGGTCAACGGCCTGGCCCGCGACGCGCGCCAGACCATACGCAGCATCGACCGCGCCGCCAGCCAGTTCAACGACAGCCCGCGCAGCGTGCTGTTCGGCGGCCCGTCGGCCGCGCCGGGGCCGGGCGAACCCGGCTTCACGGCGCCGTGAAGCGATCGACGCGCCCCCTCGCCACCGCCGCAGCCATCCGCCGCGATAAGGAAGCCGCCATGCAGGAAGCCGCCATGCCGCGTACCCGCGCCAACCCTCCGAGCCAACCGCCTGCGGGCCAACCCGGGCACGCCATGATGCGCCTCGCCGCCCGCTTCCGTGCCGGCACCGGCGCGCTGGCCGCCCTGGCCGTCGCCGCCGCGCTGGGCGGCTGCGCGTTCGCGCCGGCCGCGCCCACCGTCACCTACGACCTCGGCCCGCCCGCCGGCGCCGCGCCCGGCGCCACGCCGCTGCCGCGGCTGCGCGTGGCGCAGACCGACGGCCCGACCTGGCTCGACGGCAACGGGCTCTACTACCGCCTGCACTACGCCCAGGCCGAGCGCCTGCAGCCCTACGCCACCCAGCGCTGGGTGATGTCGCCGGTGCGCCTGTTCGACGAGCGCCTGCGCGAAGCGGTGGCCTCGCGCGGCGCGCTGACCTGGTACGGCGACACCGCCGCGCCGGCGGTCAAGGTCGACATGCTGGAGTTCGAGCAGGTCTTCGACAGCGCCAGCGCCAGCCGCGGCGTCATCCGCGTGCGCGCCACGGTGTTCCGCAGCGGCCTGATCGGGCAGAAGACCTTCGTCGCCGAGCAGCCCGCGCCCACGGCCGACGGCGCCGGCGGCGTCAAGGCGCTGGCCGCGGCCAGCGACGCCATCATCGCCGCCATCCTCGACTGGGCGGCCACGCTGCCGCTGCAGCAATAGGCGCCACCGCATGGCATCGGCTCCCCCGCCGTCCTCTCCGCCCCCCGAGCTGCCGTCCGCGCCGCCACCGGCATCGCGCCACTCGCCGCTGGCGCGCGTGGGCCTGCTGTGCTTCACGCTGCTGGTGGTCTACGGCAGCCTCTACCCGTTCAGCGGCTGGACCGACAACGGCATCTCGCCGCTGGCCTTCCTCACCGCGCCCAAGCCGCGCTACCTGACCGAATTCGACATCATCACCAACGTGCTCGGCTACTGCCCGTTCGGCGCGCTGGTGGTGCTGGCCCTGCACCCGCGCGTGTCCGGCGCGCGCGCCACGCTGCTGGCGCTGGCCGCGGGCGCGGTGCTGTCGGGCGTGATGGAGGCGCTGCAGACCTGGCTGCCCAACCGCATCTCGTCCAACATCGACCTCATCACCAACGCGCTGGGCGCGCTGCTCGGCGGCGCCGTGGTGGCGCCGTTCTCGGCCGCGCTGATCGACCGCGGCTCGCTGCGCCAGCTGCGCATGGCGTGGTTCGAGCCGCATGCCAGCTTCGCCATCATCCTGATGCTGCTGTGGCCGCTGGCGCAGATCTTCCCGCAGGACTACCTGTTCGGCATGGGCGGCATCGTGCGCGAGTGGCTGTCCGATCCCGACTCATGGCCGGTGCAGTGGCTGCAAGGCATGTTCCCCGCGCTGCCCGGCATGATCGAAAGCATCGGCCTGCTGCGCCCCGACGACGCGCAGGGCCAGCAACTGGTCGAGTCGCTGGTGACGGCATGCGGCTGGGTCGGCACCGGCCTGTTCGCCTCCGCCGCGATGCGCCGCCACGCGCCGATGCTGCGCATCCTCGCCGGCCTGCTCGCCGCCACGCTGCTGCTCAAGGCGGTGGTGGCGGAAATCCAGTTCCCCGACGACAACGCCTTCAACTGGCTGTCCGACGCGGGCCGCTTCGCGCTGCTCACCGGCTCGCTGGTGCTGGTGCTGCTGCTGCGCCTGCCGCGCTGGCTGCGCGGCGCGCTGGCGCTGGCCACGCTGATGGTGCTGCTGGTGCTGTGCAACCTGCTGCCGCCAA
>NZ_AQPL01000509.1:0-367 GCF_000395345.1 Cupriavidus sp. WS
ATGGTGCTGCTGGTGCTGTGCAACCTGCTGCCGCCAAATCCGTACTCATGGATCTCGGAACAAGGCTGGCGGCTCGGGCGCTTCATCCACTTCAACAGCCTGTCGCAGTGGCTGGGGTGGCTGTGGCCGTTCCTGGCGCTGTTTTATCTGGTCTGGCGGTTTGAGCAGTTTCAGATTGACCGGCGGAGTTTGCGGAGGGCGAGGAGGAGGAGGGGTGGTGGGGGGTGAGGGGGATGCCGGTGTCTGTGGGCCTGGCGGCCCGGGATTTGTGGTCCATTTGCGCTGCTTGGCGTTAAGTTTCGGCTTCAAAGTTTGCGGCTGGACGTCGACTTCTGAACGTCAATGGTTGAACGTCAAAGTCAACTGC
>NZ_AQPL01000510.1:0-457 GCF_000395345.1 Cupriavidus sp. WS
CATCGGCGGCGCGCTGGGCGGCGGCGCCGGCACCGCGGCCGGCAACGCGATGGGCGGGCGCACCGGCGGCCTGCTGGGCGCGGCCGTGGGCGGCGGCGCCGGCGCGGCGCTGGGCGGCAACGTGTCGCGCAGCAACTCCTACGACGACGAGCGCGGCCGCGGCGGCTACAAGCGCAAGCACAACAAGCGCCATCACCACGACTGAGCGGCGGCGCGGCGGCGACAGGACGAAAAACGGGCCCCATCGGGGCCCGTTTTTTCATGGCGTGGTCATGGCGCGCTCATGGTGTGGAAGCGTCCGATGCCGGGCGCGGAAAAAACCGCCGGCAGGCGGCCGCGCGAAGGCTATCATTCATCACTTGGAGGCGGCGCGGCGGCCATTGCGGAGCCCGAAAGCAAACATGCCCGTACCGGCGCGGTACGGGCATGTTTGCGGGAGAGGCGAGAGAGGCGGGGG
>NZ_AQPL01000511.1:0-5111 GCF_000395345.1 Cupriavidus sp. WS
CCGGCGCGCTGCTGCGCGCCAACCCCGCCGGCCTGTGGAGACCAGCCGGGAACGACAACCGCCGCGGATGCCGCCAGATGCAGCACCGCCGGCGGGCAACCAGCCTCAGATGCCGTCGGTGAAGCTGTCGAACTTGCCGGCCTTGGCACCGTCGGTGAACGGGTCGAACTTGCCGAGCTTGGCGCCATCGGTGAACGGATCGACCTTGCCGACGCGGGCGCCGTCGGTGAAGCTGTCGAACTTGCCGGCCTTGGCGCCGTCGGTGAACGTATCGAACTTGCCGCTCTTGGCAAAGGCGGGGGCGGCCGAGAGAGCGGCGGCAAGCGCGGCGGCGGCAGCGAGCAGGGCGTAGCGTTGGGTTTTCATGACGATTCCTTTCCACAGGCAGGACGCCAAAGCCTCTTTCAGCAGCTTCGCTGCAATGCGGCATCCGATGACTCGATATTAGGCATTTCCCTCATATGAATAAATATCGTTGCGGGCAATGATTAGTTCTAGTTTTCACAATAAATATCCCACTATCCGTAAGAGTTCGCGGGCAAGACTGGAGACTATCTCATGGACCGGCTGCAATCGATGCGCGTCTTTTCCAAAGTGGTCGAGCTGGGCAGTTTTGCTCGTGCAGCGCAGCAACTGGAAATGTCCAATGCGGTGGTGACGCGCTACGTGGCCGACCTGGAAAGCCACCTGGGCACGCGGCTGCTCAACCGCACCACGCGCAGCCTGTCGCTGACCGATGCCGGCGAGACCTATCTCCAGCGCTGCCAGCAGATCCTCGAGGACGTGGAAGAAGCCGAGTCGGTGGTGACGGCGCGCAGCCAGTCGCTGTCCGGCACGCTGCGGCTGGTGACGCCGGTGATGTTCGGCCTGCACCTGCTGCCCGCGGCGATGATGCGTTTCCAGACCATGTACCCGGAGGTGGTGTTCGACGTGCAGCTCTCGGACCGCATCGTCGACATCGTGGAAGAGGGCCGCGACGTGGGCGTGGTGCTGTCGGACCTGGGACTGGGCTCGCACCTGGTGGCGCGGCCGATGCTGTCGGCGGAGATCATCCTGTGCGCGTCGCCGGCCTACCTGCGCCAGCACCCGCCACTGCGCCACGCGCACGAGCTGACCAACCACCGCTGCATCGCGATGCGGATTCCCACGGTGGAGCACGAGTGGACGCTGTCGGGCCCGGAGGGCGAGGTGACGGTGCCGATCCGGCCCGGCCTGCTGTGCAGCAACGCCGAGCTGGCGCACCAGGCGGCGCTGGCCGACATGGGCGTGGCGATGCTGTCGTCGTACCTGGCGCGGCCCAATATCGAATCGGGGCGGCTGACCCACATCCTGCCGCAGTACCAGTTGCCGCGGCGCGACATCAGCGTGGTCTACCCAAGCCGCAAGTTCCTGCCGACCAAGGTGCGCGCGTTCATCGATTTCCTGCTCGAGGAGGGCGTCGAGCGCAGCAAGGAACAGGGCTGACGACAAGGACTGAAACAGGACTGACACCGACCGGCGTGAAGGCGGACCCGGGCGGGCGGCGCGCCGCCTGGTCCGCCTGTCGCCGGTCAGCCTGCCGCCGGCGCGCTTACTCCTCGGCGTCGGCCGTAGCCTCGTCACCGGCGCGCGACTTGCCGGTGGCGCGCTTGGCCGCCGGCGCCTTGGCGGCGGCCTTCTTGGCGGCGGGCGCCTTCTTGGCCGGCACCTTGGCGGCCGGCTTGGCGGTCTTCTCCGCGGCCTGCGCCTCGTCGTCGCCGGCGCGCGCGGCCGCGCTCTTCGCGGCGGCGCCCTTGGCGGCCGGCTTGGCCCCGGCCTTGGGCTCGCGCGCCTCGAACTCGAAGCCGATCTTGCCGTCCGGCTGCTTGACCAGGAAGGCCTTGAAGTTGCGCCCGGTGCGCGAGGACTTGAAGCCGGTCAGCAGGTCGGTGCGGCCGGCGCCGAGCAGCTTGCCGATCTGCTCGCGCGAGATCTCCTGCTGCAGGATGATCTTGCCGGTGGTGAAGTCGCAGGTCTTCGGGCTGGCCACGGCGTTCTCGCACACGTACTTCATGCCGTGCTCGTACACCGCGCCGGCGCACTTGGGACAGGCGCCGACCGATTCCTGGCCGCTGAAGTCGATCGGCTCGCCGTCGTTGTCGTCGTCGTTCTGTCCGAAGTCGAACTCCATCTTGTAGTGGCCTTCGTCGTCCTTGGACAGCTTGAGGATGGCGGCGAACGGGCGGCCCATCTTGCTGCGGAAACCCTGCAGCGGACCGATCTCCTTCTTGAGCAGCAGCTCTTCCACCTCGTCGATCTCGAACTGGCGCCCGCCCGGGATCTTGCTGATCGAGAAGTCGCACGCGGTGCAGGCAAAGCGGCGGTAGTTCTCCTTGACCTTGCTGCCGCACTGCGGGCACGGCGTGTGCAGCGTGGCGTAGTCGCCCGGGATGGTGTCGCTGTCGTATTCCTTGGCGCGCTTGACGATCTGCTGGGTCATCTGCGCGATCTCGCGCATGAACTCGTCGCGCTTGAGGCCGCCGCGCTCGATCTGCGACAGCTTGTGCTCCCACTCGCCGGTCAGCTCGGCCTGCGTGAGCTCCTGCACGCCCAGGCCGCGCAGCAGCGTCATGAGCTGGAAGGCCTTGGCGGTCGGGATCAGCTCGCGGCCTTCGCGCACCAGGTATTTTTCGGCCAGCAGGCCTTCGATGATGGCCGCGCGCGTGGCCGGCGTGCCCAGGCCCTTGCCGGCCATCGCCTCGCGCAGCGCGTCGTCGTCCACCAGCTTGCCGGCGCCTTCCATCGCGGACAGCAGCGTGGCTTCGTTGTAGCGCGCGGGCGGCTTGGTGGTCAGGCCGACGCTGTCGACCTTGTCGACCTTGACGCGCTCGTCCTTGGCCACCGCCACCAGGTTGGCCTCGGCGCCCTGGGCTTCGCGCCCGTAGACCACCAGCCAGCCCGGGTTGACCAGCACCTTGCCTTCGGTCTTGAAGTGATGGCCGGCGACCTCGGTCACGCGCGTCGTGACCAGGAACTCGGCCGCCGGGAAGAACACCGCCAGGAAGCGGCGCACCACCAGGTCGTACAGCTTCTGCTCGGGCTCCGACAGGTTCTTCGGCGCCTGCAGCGTGGGGATGATGGCGAAGTGGTCGCTGATCTTGCTGTTGTCGAAGATCTTCTTGTTGGGCTTGATCCAGCCGCTGGCCAGCACCTTCTTGGCGTGCGGCAGGTAGTTCGGCGAGCTCTCGGCGAGCATGTCCATGGTCTGCTTGACCGTGTCCATGTAGTCCTCGGGCAGCGCGCGCGCGTCGGTACGCGGATAGGTCAGCACCTTGTGCTTCTCGTACAGCGCCTGCGCCAGGCCGAGCGTGTTCTTGGCCGAGAAGCCGAAGCGCGAGTTGGCCTCGCGCTGCAGCGTGGTCAGGTCGAACAGCGCCGGCGACTGCTGCGTGGAGGGCTTGGATTCCTCGGTGACGGTGCCGGTCTTGTCGCGGCAGGCCACCACGATGCTCTTGGCCTCGGCCTCGCTCCACAGGCGCGAGTCGCGCGCCTCGGGATCGAACTCGTTCTTCTTGAACTTGGGATCGAACCAGCGGCCTTCGTACAGGCCCGCGGCGGCGATGAACTCGGCGCGCACTTCCCAGTAGTCGCGCGGCACGAACTTCTTGATCTTCTCCTCGCGCTCCACCACGATCGACAGCGTCGGCGTCTGCACGCGGCCCACGGTGGTCAGGAAGAAGCCACCGCCCTTGCTGTTGAAGGCGGTCATGGCGCGCGTGCCGTTGATGCCGACCAGCCAGTCGGCCTCCGAACGGCAGCGCGCGGCGTCGGCCAGCGGCAGCATGTCGGCGTCGTCGCGCAGGCGGGCGAAGCCGTCGCGGATGGCCTGCGGCGTCATCGACTGCAGCCACAGGCGCTGCACCGGCTGGCGGGCCTTGGCCTGCTGCTGGATCAGGCGGAAGATCAGCTCGCCCTCGCGCCCCGCGTCGCAGGCGTTGACCAGCGCGGTGACGTCCTTGCGCTTGATCAGGCGGTTGAGCACCTTGAGCCGGGACTCGGTCTTGGCGATCGGGCGCAGGTCGAAGTGCGGCGGGATCACCGGCAGGTTGGCGAAGCTCCACTTGCCGCGCTTGACCTCGTATTCGTCCGGGGCGGCGATTTCCACCAGGTGGCCGACGGCCGACGAAAGCACGTAATCGTCACTCTCGAAGTATTCGTCATGCTTGGTAAAGCCCCCGAGGGCACGGGCTATATCGGCCGCAACCGATGGCTTTTCCGCGATGATGAGGGCTTTTGACATGGATCGGTCCTTGCTGGCCGCTCGTCGGCGAGCCTGCGAATTGTTGCCACTGAAGGCTCTGCACTATATGTAAACAGCGAGCCGGGGGCTTTGAGGCGCCAATAATAAGCGCGGTTCCGACGGCGGTGCAAGCCGGCCACCGCCGCCGGCGCCTTCAAACGGTGCCGCCCCCGCCCCGCAGCCATGCCAGCACGTCCGGGATTTCGGCGCCCGCCGGCAGCGTCATGGCCGCGCCACGCGCCAGCATACGCTCGAGCACCTCGATGTGCGGCAGCAGCGTGCCGTAGAACTGCGGCGCGCCGCCGGCCGCCGGCTGCACCAGCACGGTCGGGAAATTCTCGATGTCGAGGTCGCCCAGCCGGTCGGCATGGGTCTCGATGTCGATCCAGACGAAGCAGTCGTCCGGGAAACGCGCCGCCAGCGCCTGCAGCGCCTCCAGGTAGTCCCGGCAGGTGCCGCACCAGGCAGCGCACAGGCAGGCCACCAGGCGGCCCTGCGCACGCGCTGCCAGCGCCTGGGCGAGCTCGCCCGCATTGTGCTCCGGAAAGTAAACGGTCATGGCAGCCTAAACATGAGCCTTTTCAGGCACGGGAATCGCTTGATTGTAGCGGTCGGCGGAAAAAGCGTGCGCCACGCTCAGCCCAGCCGCCGGTAGACATTGCCGGGCAGGCGCTCCGCCGCCCCCTCCAGTTCCAGCGCCAGCAGCGCGGCCGCCACCTGCTCGGGCGGCAGCGCGGCGCGCGCGCACAGGGTGTCGAACGCGACCGGGCCGTGGGTGAGCGCCGCGCCGAGCGGGTCGGCGGGGCGCGGCGCCGGCGTGGAAGCGGCCGGCGCCGCGCCGCGGGCGGCCATG
>NZ_AQPL01000512.1:0-7909 GCF_000395345.1 Cupriavidus sp. WS
AGGGTGTCGAACGCGACCGGGCCGTGGGTGAGCGCCGCGCCGCGGGCGGCCATGCCGAGCTCCTCCAGCACGTCCTGCGCGGTCTCCACCAGCTTGGCGCCCTGCCGGATCAGCAGGTGGCAGCCCTTGGACAGCGGCGCGTGGATCGAGCCGGGCATGGCGTAGACCTCGCGGCCGAGCTCGGCGGCCAGCCGCGCGGTGATCAGCGAGCCCGAGCGCGCCGCCGCCTCCACCACCAGCACGCCGCGCGCCAGCGCGGCGATGATGCGGTTGCGCTGCGGGAAATGCTGGCTGCGCGGCGCGGTGCCGAGCGGGAATTCGCTGACGATGGCGCCGGCGCCGGCAATGCGGTGCGCCAGCGCGCGGTGGCGCGCGGGGTAGACCACGTCGACGCCGGTGCCGATCACCGCCACGGTGCCGCCAGGGCCGGCCAGCGCGCCGTCATGGGCGGCGCCGTCGATGCCCAGCGCCAGTCCCGACACCACCGCCAGCCCGGCCCGCGACAGCGCGCCGGCGAAGCGCCGCGCGTCCTCCGCGCCCTGCACGGTGGCGTTGCGCGCGCCCACCATCGCCACGGCGGCGCGGGCCAGCAGGTCGAGCCGGCCCTTGACGTACAGCAGCGGGGGCGGATCGGCCAGGTCGAGCAGCGCGCGCGGGTAGGCCGCGTCGGCCAGCGTGAGCACGTGGTTGCCGGGTTCGGCCGCCCATGCCGCGGTGCGCCCGGCCAGCGCCAGCGTGGCGGCGTCCGGCGGCGCCAGCAGCGCGCGGACATGGCGGGCGGGCACGACCCGCGACAGGGTGGCGGCATCGAGCGCGAACAGCTGCTGCGGCAGCCCGAACGCGGCCAGCAACTGCCGCACGGCGGCCTTGCCGAGGCCGGGGACGCGCGTGAGCCGCAGCCAGGCCGCGATCTCGGCGGCGTCCGCCGTGGTGGCCGCGGTCGTCGAGGCCGCGCCCGCTGCCGTGCGTGCCGTCAACGCGGGGACGTGATGCGGTCGCCCACCTCGATCGAGTTCGAGGCATCGGTGACCAGGGCGTAGGCCACGCCCGGAAACACCCGGAACACGAAGGCCAGCCCGTAGCGCTCGTCGGGCAGCTGGACCTTGCGGTTGCCGTCGGTAGCGTCGCGCACCACCTGCCCGGCGCGCGACAGCGCCACCACGTGGCCGGGCTCCAGGCCCGCGGCGCCGCCGAGGTTGAGCACGATCACCTGCTTGGCGCCGCCGAACTGCACGCCGCCGTAGACCGCCGCGATGCGGCCGTCGACCAGCATGTCGGGCGCGTGCGGGATGTAGCGCACCGGCTCGCGCGCGGGCTGGGGCATCAGCAGCGTGCCGGTGCCCATTTCCTGCTGCGCCTGCGTGACCTGCACCGTGGTGACGGCCTCGAAGCCTTCGGGCGGGCGCGACACGCGCACGTTGCCCTGGTATTCGGCCTCGAACGCCAGCACGCGGCCGCTGGCCGGGTCGCGGATCGGCTTGACCGGCTTGAAGGCCTGCCAGTCGCTGCCGACCACGGCCTCGGGCGGGGAGATGCCGCGCACGTAGGCGGTGTCGCCCATGCCGAGGTAGACGCGCGGCTCGGGCAGGGCAATGATGCGCGCGGAGGTGGCCAGCGTGCCTTCGTCCACCACCTGCGGGCGGATCAGGAAGGGCTCGATGTCCTTGGCGGGAATGCTGGCGATGGCGCCGTCGGGCCCGCCCTCGCCGCGCACCGCGGGCGTGAGGCGGACCGTGTCGCCGTCGGCGGGCGTGGTGGAGAGCCAGGCGCGGCCGTCGCGCTGAATCAGGTACAGCACCTGGCCCGGGTAGATCAGGTGCGGGTTGCGGATCTGCTGCCGGTTCATGCCCCACAGCTCGGGCCAGCGCCACGGCTGGCGCAGGAAACGCCCGGAGATGCCCCACAGCGTGTCGCCGCCGCGCACCACGTACTGGGGAGGCGCGTCCGCGGCCAGGTCGGCGGCGGGGATGCCCTGCTGCGCGGTGGCCTGGGCCTGCGCCTGCTGGGCCGGCGTGACCGGAGTGATCGCGCGCCCGGTGGCCTGCGCCGCCGCGCCCGCGGCGGCAGTGATGCCAGCCGCACACAACATCCAACGGGCAAACGCGTACTGCCTGCGGCGGGGCGCCGCCTGGTGTTCTTTGGTAAGATCGCGCATTTTCTCGAACCGGCTGGCAGAACAGCCGGATTGACCCTGGAGAGCGTGCCTGCTGCGGCGCGCCTTGAATTTTTGTACTTGCGCCCCGATTCTGCATGTAAACACCCGTCGCCGCAACGCGGGCCACATGTGTGAGCAGTGGGCGTTGCGCCCCAGCATCATGGCCAAACTCGACATCCTGACCTACCCCGATCCCCGCCTGCATATCGTGGCAAAACCGGTTGCCGCGGTGGACGACCGCATCCGCCAGCTGGTGCAGGACATGGCCGAGACCATGTACGAAGCGCCCGGCATCGGCCTGGCCGCGACCCAGGTCAACGTGCACGAGCAGGTGGTGGTGATCGACATCTCCGAGACCCGCGACGAGCTGCGCGTGTTCATCAACCCGGAAATCGTCTGGGCCAGCGACAACCGCAAGGTGTGGGAAGAGGGCTGCCTGTCGGTGCCCGAGGTCTACGACCGCGTGGAGCGCCCGGACCGCGTGCGCGTGCGCGCGCTCAACGAGAAGGGCGAGACCTTCGAGCTGGACGCGGACGAGCTGCTGGCGGTGTGCATCCAGCACGAGATGGACCACCTCAAGGGCAAGGTGTTCGTGGAATACCTGTCGCCGCTCAAGATCCAGCGCATCAAGTCCAAGCTGCACAAGCGCGAGCGCGCGCGCATGTAGTTCGCATGCAGCGCCGGCACCGCGTGCCGCTCTGCTATCGTATTGCCTTCCCCATGATTCCCCCGCCGGCCGCTGATGCGGCCGGCGCCGCTTTACGCCGGAGCGCTCCATGACAGACGTGTCCCAACCCGCCAGCCCGTCCGCGGCGCTGCGCGTCGCCTTCGCCGGCACGCCCGAGTTCGCCCGCGTGGCGCTGGCCGCCATCCACGAGGCCGGCTTCCCGGTGGTGGCCGTGCTCAGCCAGCCGGACCGCCCGGCCGGGCGCGGCCTGCAACTGCAGGCCGGCCCGGTCAAGCAGTACGCGCTGGAGCAGGGTCTCGCGCCGGTGCTGCAGCCGCGCTCCCTGCGCCGCCACGGCAAGTACCCGGAAGAAGCCGGCGCCGCCGTCGACACGCTCGCGCGGATCGCGCCGGACGTGATGGTGGTGGCCGCCTACGGCCTGATCCTGCCGGCCGAGGTGCTGGCGCTGCCGCGCCTGGGCTGCCTCAACATCCACGGCTCGCTGCTGCCGCGCTGGCGCGGCGCGGCGCCGATCCACCGCGCCATCGAGGCCGGCGACGCCGAGACCGGCATCACGCTGATGCAGATGGACGAAGGCCTGGATACCGGCGCCATGCTGACCCGCGCAGCGGTGCCCATCGGCCCGCGCGACACCACCGCCACGCTGCACGACACGCTGGCCGCGCTGGGCGGGCGCATGGTGGTGGACGCGCTGCGCCGGCTGGCCGCGGGCGAGCGCCTGCCGGCCACGCCGCAGCCGGCCGCGGGCGTCACCTACGCCGAGAAGATCGGCAAGGACGAAGCTCCGCTGGACCTGCGCCGCGCGGCCACCGCGCTGGCCGCGCAGGTGCGCGCGTTCAATCCCTTCCCGGGCGCCACGCTGCAGGTCGGCCCGACCGTCATCAAGTGCTGGCAGGCCGAGGCGCTGCCGGGCCAGGCCACCGATCATGCCGGCCACGAGCCGGGCACGGTGCTGGCCGCCGATGCCGCCGGCGTGGTGATCGCCTGCGGCGACGGCGCGCTGCGCGTGACCGAGCTGCAGAAGCCGGGCGGGCGCCGCCTGCCGGCCCAGGCGTTCCTGCAAGGCATGCCGCTGCCGCCGGGCACACGCTGCGCCTTGCCCGAAGCCGGCGCATGATGCCGCCGATGCCGTCCATGCCGCGCCGTCGTTTCGCGCGCGCCGTCGTTTCCGTTCCCGCCAGGAGGCCACGATGCGTCGGCGCGGTGTTCCTGCCCGATGTGACACCGGACCCGGATACCGCCTGCATCGTCGGGCGCCGCGCAGAGTGGCCGGCGTGGTCTCGGCGCCGCGCCTGAAGTGCTGGCTGGACCGCTTCGTCGGCGTCGCCTTCACCGGGCCGGGCGCGCGCCCGGCGCCGATGCTGCGCTGGCCCCGCTGCCTGAAAAACAGGCAGCGGGCGGTTGAATTCCGGCTGCGGGATACTATCTAAAGATCACCATGCCGGGTTTGCCGGACATGGCCGGCCCGGCCTTCCGCACCGTGCCGCGGAACCGCTTGCGGAACTGACTTCTTCGGAGCCAAGGCAATGTTCAACTGGGTCAAGACCTTCATGCTGATGGCCGCCATCACGGCGCTGTTCATCGTCATCGGCGGCATGATCGGTGGCCGCAGCGGCATGATGTTCGCGCTGGTGATGGCGCTGGGCATGAATTTCTTCTCGTACTGGTTCTCGGACAAGATGGTCCTGCGCATGTACAACGCGCAGGAGGTCGACGCCAGCACCGCGCCGCAGTTCTACCGCATGGTGCAGGAGCTGGCGCAGCGCGCCCAGCTGCCGATGCCGCGCGTGTACCTGATCAACGAGGACGCGCCCAACGCGTTCGCCACCGGCCGCAATCCGGAACATGCCGCGGTGGCGGCCACCACCGGCATCCTGCGCGTGCTGTCCGAGCGCGAGCTGCGCGGCGTGATGGCGCACGAGCTGGCCCACGTGCAGCACCGCGACATCCTGATCTCGACCATCGCCGCCACGATGGCCGGCGCCATCGCCGCGCTGGCCAACTTCGCCATGTTCTTCGGCGGGCGCGACCAGAACGGCAACCGCGCCAACCCGATCGCCAGCATCGCCGTGGCGATCCTGGCGCCGCTGGCGGCCTCGCTGATCCAGATGGCGATCTCGCGCGCGCGCGAATTCGAGGCCGACCGCGGCGGCGCCACCATCAGCGGCGACCCGCAGGCGCTGGCGATGGCGCTCGACAAGATCCACCGCTACGCGCAGGGCATCCCGTTCCAGACCGCGGAGGAACATCCCGCCACGGCGCAGATGATGATCATGAATCCGCTGTCGGGTGGCGGCATCGCCAACCTGTTCTCGACCCATCCGGCCACCGAGGAGCGCATCGCGCGGCTGATGCAGATGGCGCAGACCGGCACCTATCCGACTTGAAGCGGCCTGATTCGGCTTGAAGCGGCGCGATGCATCGGAGCCGTCCGATCCATCCGCTCCGTCCGATGGCGATCTGACCCGGCAGCCGGCAAAAAAGCCGGCCGCGGCCATACAAGGTAAACTGCCCGCCGTGCTTCCCCTGGAAACGGCGGGCAGTTCGTTTCCGGCCCCGCCCGGCCTGGCTGGCCCCGCCGCCAGCGCCCGCGGCGCGGCTGCCTGCTTTTTTTCGCGCCACCGCGTCACCGCGCCATCGCCTTACCGCTTCACTGCCCACTGTCATGCGCCTGCCACACGAATCCCTCGCCTTCCAGATGCTCGCCGCCGCGACTGCCGTGCGCGGCGTCAACGAAGGCAGCGCGCTGCCGCTGGCCATCGACAACGCCGCCGCGCAGTTCCGCCTCGACCGCGTGCGCGACGCCGCCACGCGCGGCGCGCTGCAGGACCTGGCCTACCGCACCATGCGCCAGTTCGGCACGGCGCGCGCGTTGGTCACGAAGCTGGTGACGCGCCCGCCCGGCGCGCAGGTGGATTCGCTGCTGGCGGTGGCGCTGGCGCTGCTGGTCGAGGACGAGCAGGGCGAGGGCGGCTATACCGAGTTCACGGTGGTGGACCAGGCCGTCAGCGCCGCCGCGTCCGAGCCGAAGACCGCGCACGCGCGCGGGCTGGTCAATGCGGTGCTGCGCCGTTTCCTGCGCGAGCGCCGCGCGCTGCTCGAGGACGTGCGCCGCGACGACGAGGCGCGCTGGAACCTGCCCGCGTGGTGGCTGAAGATGCTGCGCGACGCCTATCCCGGCGAGTGGGCCGCGCTGGCCGAAAGCGCCAACGTGCGCCCGCCGATGACCCTGCGCGTCAACACCGCGCGCGTCCCGGTGCCCGACTACCTCACGCGCGTGGCCAATGCCGGCATGGCGGGCACGGCCATCGGCACGCAGGCGGTGCGGCTGGTGCGCGCGTTCCCGGTGTCGCAGATTCCGGGGTTTGCCCAGGGCGACGTCTCGGTGCAGGACGCCGGCGCGCAGCTGGCCGCGCCGCTGCTGGAGCTGGCCGACGGCCAGCGCGTGCTCGACGCGTGCGCCGCGCCCGGCGGCAAGACCGGCCACATCCTGGAGCTGGCGCGCGTCGACGTGACCGCGCTCGAGAGCGATGCCCAGCGCGCCGCGCGCATCGACGAGAACCTCGCGCGCCTGGGCCGGCAGGCCAAGGTGGTGGTGGGCGACGCGAGCCGCCCGCAGGACTGGTGGGACGGCCAGCCGTTCGACCGCATCCTGGCCGACGTGCCATGCTCGGCCTCGGGCATCGTGCGCCGCCATCCGGACATCCGCTGGCTGCGCCGCGAGGTGGACATCGCGCGCCTGGTGACGGAGCAGCGGCGCATCGTTTCGCAGCTCTGGAACCTGCTCAAGCCGGGCGGCATCCTGGTCTACGTCACCTGTTCTATTTTCCCAACGGAGGGCGAGGAGCAGGCGCGCTGGTTTGGTGCACAGCTACCAGATGCGATACGATTGCAGGCGCCCGGCCAGATGCTGCCGGGCAGTAGAGAGCATGGAGCGCAGGCGGCCGGCGGCGGGAGTGCCAGCCGGGACAATCTGCCCTCCGATCACGATGGCTTCTTCTACGCGCGCTTCCAGAAACGACCCTGACCGCTCCCGACCGCTGCCAATGCCGAATCCGCTTCGCTTGTTCGTCCTTCGCGTCCCTGACGACAATGCGTGCGTATGCCTGGCGGCAGGCGGTCCCCGGCATGGTGCGCGCGGCGCGCGCGCCTGGCTCGCGTCGTGGTGGCTCGCCGCCATGTTCGCGCTGGCCGCGCTGCTGGCGCTGGCCGCGCTGCCGGGCACCGCGCGCGCCGACGTCATCGAGGTGACGGAAGCCCGCATCGAATACCAGGACGGCGGCTTCGACCTCGCCGCCAGCTTCGACTTCGACCTGCCGCCGCCGCTCGAGGATGCGCTCAACAAAGGCATCTCGCTCTATTTCGTGGTCGACTTCCAGCTCACGCGCCCGCGCTGGTACTGGTTCGACGAAAAGCCCGTCAACGCCAGCCGCAGCGTGCGGCTGTCCTACCATCCGCTCACGCGCCAGTACCGCGTGTCCACCGGCGGGCTGCAACTGCCGTTCACGCGCCTGAAGGGCGCGCTGCAGTTCATCCAGCGCGTGCGCGGCTGGCGCGTGTTCGACCGCGGCATGGTCAAGGCCGGCGAGACCTACCAGGCCGAGGCGCGCATGCGCCTGGACCTGACGCAGTTGCCCAAGCCGTTCCAGATCAACGCGGTCAACACGCGCGAGTGGAACCTCGCCTCCGAGTGGCGCCACTTCAATTTCACGGTGCCGACCGAGTACCCGCCATCGCCGCCACCCGCGCCGCCGGTGGTACCGGTGGTGCCGGTGGTGCCGGTGGTGCCGGTCCCGGTGCCGCCGCCCGCGCCAGCGCCCGCCTCGGCCGCGTCCGCGCCGGTGGCCGGCGAGACCCGCGCGGTACCGTTCGCGCAGACCGTGTCCACCGTGCTCTCGCCCACCACCCTGGTGCAGCCGGCCGCGAGCCAGCCATGATCGCCAGCACCAGCCTGTGGGACAGCCGCTTCCGGCGCGTGCTCTACCGCGTGGTGGCGGGCATCATCGTGTTCCTGGCGCTGGTGCTGGTGGCGCTGCTGGCCGGCGCCTCGGCCAACACGGAATTCT
>NZ_AQPL01000513.1:0-2881 GCF_000395345.1 Cupriavidus sp. WS
TGCTGGCCGGCGCCTCGGCCAACACGGAATTCTTCGACCGCTACTTCACGCTGCTGTTCAAGATCAACCTGGTGATCGGCGTGCTGCTGGTGCTGATCATCGGAGCGCTGGCGCTGACCCTGTGGCTGCGCTACCGGCGCGGCAAGTTCGGCACGCGCCTGATGACCAAGCTCGCCGTGTTCTTCGGCGTGGTCGGCGTGCTGCCCGGCGTGCTGATCTACCTGGTGTCGCTGCAGTTCGTCTCGCGCAGCATCGAGTCGTGGTTCGACGTGCGCGTGGAGACCGCGCTCGAAGCCGGCCTCAACCTCGGCCGCTCCACCATCGACAGCGCGCTGTCCGACCTGCAGGGCAAGGCGCGCCTGATGGCCGACCAGCTCACCAGTTCATCGAGCGTGGCCACCTCGCTGCAGCTCAACCGCCTGCGCGAGCAGTACGGCGTGCAGGAAGCCGCCATCTTCACCGGCAGCGGGCGCGTGATCGCCACCGCCTCGAGCAACTACGCATCGCTGGTGCCGGACCTGCCCTCGGGCGTGCTGGCCGAGCAGGCGCGGCTGGCGGGCGGCTACGCGGCGGTGGAAGGCGGCACCGACCCGGCCGTCGACGGCCGCCAGCCCGAGCGCACCGACGTCAGCCACCTGTACCGCCTGCGCGTGATCGTGCCGCTCGGCCCCGCGCCGGCCGCGCAGGACAGCGCGCAGCATCCCCCCGGCGCCGAGGCCGCCGGCGCCGCCAGCCGGCCCGCGGCGAAGGCGCCGCCGGCCGCGGCGAGCCGCTGGGCGGGCTCGGGCCTGTCCATTGAGCGCCGCCCCGAGGACGCCGCCTCGTCCGGCTTCGGACTGGTCGGGGAAAGCGTGCGCGAGGAGCGCTACCTGCAGGTCGTGCACCCGGTGCCGGCGGCGCTCGCGCGCAATGCCGACGAAGTCCAGCGCGCGTACCAGGAGTACCAGGAAAAGGCGCTCGGCCGCACCGGCCTGCGCAAGATGTACATCGGCACGCTCACGCTCACGCTGTTCCTCGCCGTGTTCATCGCCGTGATGCTGGCGCTGCTGCTCGGCGGCCAGCTCGCGCGACCGCTGCTGATGCTGCTGCAGGGAACCAAGGAAGTCGCCGAGGGCGACCTCTCGCCCAAGCGCGAGCTCAAGAGCCGCGACGAGCTCGGCATGCTCACGCAGCAGTTCAACATGATGACGCGCCAGCTGTCCGAGGCGCGCATCGCGGTGGAGCAGAACCGCAGCGCGCTGGAGAAATCCACCGCCTACCTGGAAAGCGTGCTGCAGAATCTCACCGCCGGCGTGTTCGTGTTCGACCGCCGCTTCGTGCTCATCACCGCCAACCCCGGCGCCGAGCGCATCTTCCGCCAGCCGTTCGGCGGCGCGCTGGGCCAGCCCATCGAGGCCATCCCGGTGCTGGGCGCCTTCGGTGACATCGTGCGGCAGGCCTTTTCCGAGCAGAGCACCAGCGAGATGCTGGGCGGCTCGCAGCACTGGCAGAAGCAGATCGAGCTGCCGCAGAGCGACGAGGAGCAGGCCCTCACGCTGCTGGTGCGCGGCGCGCGCCTGCCCGGCGGCGGCAGCGGCGAGCGCAGCGAGCGCGACGAGCCCGGCTACGTGGTGGTGTTCGACGACATCTCCGATGTGATTTCGGCTCAACGCTCGGTGGCGTGGGGCGAAGTGGCGCGGCGCCTCGCGCACGAGATCAAGAACCCGCTCACGCCGATCCAGCTCTCGGCCGAGCGCCTGCAGATGAAGCTCTCGCCCAAATTGGAGGGTCCGGATGCGGATGTGCTAAAGCGCGGGGCCACTACGATCGTTAACCAGGTAGCGGCGATGAAGCGCATGGTCGACGACTTCCGCGACTACGCGCGCACGCCGCCGGCGATGTTGCAGTCACTGCAGCTCAACGCGCTGGTGGCCGAGGTGCTGCATCTGTACGGCATCGACGACGCCGGCGTGCACGAGCATGCCGTGATTCATCCGTCGCTGGCGGCGGGCCTGCCCGAGATCAAGGGCGACCCGACGCAGTTGCGCCAGGTGATCCACAACCTGCTGCAGAATGCGCAGGATGCGGTCGCGGACAACGTCGCGGCGGCCCGTCCGGCGCCCCGTATCGCTCTGCACACCGAGACTGTAGAATACAAAGATTCTGCCGGCGAAGACCGGCAGGCCGTCAAGCTCACCATTGCGGATAACGGTCCCGGTTTCGCCCCGCGCATCCTCAGCCGCGCGTTCGAACCCTACGTGACCACCAAGGCCAAGGGGACCGGCCTGGGGCTCGCGATGGTGAAGAAGATCATTGACGAACACGGCGCCCGCATCGAACTGCGCAATCGCATGGAGGGCACCGAGCTCATCGGGGCGCAGATCTCCATCCTGTTCGTTAAACTGGCATAGTCACAATGTAGCGGCCCCGAACCCGGTGAGCCGCGGTGGGGTCAAGAGGGGAAGTATGGCAACCATCCTCGTAGTCGACGACGAAATGGGTATCCGGGAGCTGCTCTCGGAAATCCTCAGCGACGAAGGCCATGTGGTCGAAGTGGCAGAAAACGCGCAGAAGGCGCGCGAGTACCGTGCCGGCAATACGCCCGACCTGGTGCTGCTTGACATCTGGATGCCCGATACCGACGGCGTCACGCTGCTCAAGGAATGGTCGGCGCAAGGTCTGCTCTGCATGCCCGTCATCATGATGTCGGGGCACGCCACCATCGATACCGCGGTGGAAGCGACCAAGATCGGCGCGCTCAATTTCCTCGAGAAACCGATCGCCCTGCAAAAACTGCTGTCGGCAGTCGAGCAGGGCCTGGCGCGCGGCATCGAGCGCCCGCGCGCGGGCGCCGCCGCGACCGGCGCCGCGCTGCCGGCCGCGGGCAACGGCGAGGCCGCCG